>CANDKY010000019.1 GCA_947385425.1 uncultured Lachnospiraceae bacterium
ATAACCTCTATCTGCCTTCCTGTCCTCTTCCCGATCCGTTCCGCCAGAAGCGTACTTGGGGAATATACACCATCTGCCCGCATAAGGGCGATATCTTCCAGATAATCCGTAACCCTGATACACCCATATGTGCCGTGTATATCAAAATCAATCCTGTCCGCTGCCCGCAAAAGCGGCAGATCCGATGAAAGCCTGAGGATCGTCGGGATGCTTGTCCTGCTTAATGCCAACGCCATAAAATTAGAATATTGGGCAATATCAAAAGAGGCTCCTTCCTCCTTAATCTGCAGCAGTTTCCAGTTCAGGTTCCTGCTCCACTCCCTATAATAGGAACCCTGCAGGCTCGGGTTCACATTTGACAGATCTGTCCGTACCCTATAGACGGTAATGCCGGGATAGTAAGCAATCCTTTTCTCCGTTTCAGAACGGACGATCACCGTTATACTGTGCCCTTTGTCTGCAAGAAGCCGGGAGAGGTTGTCAAAATATACACCCAATCCTCCGCATTCTCTTTCCGTTACAAATTCCGGCAATATGTATGCGATATTCATAAGCCCACCCGGTCACGCTTCCCAGACCACATCTGCCAGTGACAGGATCGGGCAGTCCATCCGGGAAGCCAGCGCCGCCTCCGCTTCCTCATAATACTGGACGACAGCTACGACCACGGCATCCACTGCCGGCAATTCCTCATCCGGCCTGCGGATATCCACTCTCGTAAACAAATTGTCTGCATTTCTGTCGATACAATATAGAACCTCTGTTTCCGATCCTTCCAGCTCCTTTAATACCATATATCCCAGCTCATTCATTCCATAAACGGCTATTTCATAATACCCTTTCCTTTTAAAGTAGTCTGCCAATGTACGCCCCTCCTGATATACATGGACCCACCGGCGCATAAGCGAGTAAAACTCCGAAAACTGGTCCGCGGTTTTTTCGGTCTGGCTACAGTGTTTTTCGTATTGCTTTCCTACAAGCGTCTTCCCTGCGAAAAAACCAACTGCGCCTCCCGCAAAAACTGTCATAATATGTTTTGCTGCACGATTCACAGTCCCTCTCCTCTCTCTTTGTTATACCTCTTTGCATAATCGGAAATCCCAATCCCCTGAAATCCATACTGTCTGATTTCACAAAACAAAATATCCAAATCTTCATATAATTTTTCAATTTGTCCCTTCAGCCTGAATGTAGGGCTTCCGCCCGGCATCAGTTCAGACGAATGGAGCATAAATTCAATATATGCTGCCTTTTCAATATACAGATAATCCAGAATGCCAAGAAGTTCCATCAGGTTACTGCCTGTCGGGCGAAACCATTTTGATGTTCCCCTGCCCATTTTCCTAACAGACGTTACGGGGATTTCAACAATGCCGCTTTCTTTTATTATTTTCCCTTGGGGATAGGTAAGCCTAAAAGGCTGGTTGCCATAATTGCTCCAGTCGCTTCCACGGCTTCCTGCACTCCATCCCGGATGGGAACCCCAACTAATTCCCGGTGTACAGGTACAGTCAACCTGATAATCCAGCAGCTCCAATTCTTTTACAATAATTTCATTCAGGCACCATCTTCCGCCTCTATGAGAAGTGATCGGGCAGAGAAAGGTATCCTCCAATAACCGTGTCAGATATTCCAGCTTTTTCCGGATCACAGGCTGCGGATATTCTCCAAGATATGGCTTTCCTCTCTTTCCCGATGATTTTAGCAACGGAAAGTACGGCGGGGAATTCCACGCATGTTCGTGCGCCCCGATTTCCAGCGTGCCTTTTTTAATACCCTCCCTGCCCAGTTCTTTCATGGCATCTGCATTTGCCATCTCATAATTAGTCAGGTAAGTTGACACAAAGCCATACTTTTCACACAATTCCTGAAACCGATATAGATACTCTGCATTTTTTGTCTGCACTTCCGTCCTTAGATTAGAGACAGCCCACAGATCATCCCCCTCTGTATCAATCGTAATGATAAAATAGCGTTCCATAAGCCCTCCCCATGGCATTAACTTTCGACAATGCGCTCCCACCGTGCTATTATTATTTCTTCTCTGTAATCCCTTGCCCGCTTTCTTGCCCTGGCAGAATATTTTTTATGCAGTTCTTCATTTTCCAGCAATTGGAGCATCCCTTCCCCGAGCATCCTTTCTTCCCTCGAAAGCTGTTCCTCCGGCGGTTTCCCTTCCATATGCGGTGTCAAGATCCCGTATTTGCAATACTGGAGCTCATCATTGCTTCCGGCCTTTCCCACTATTTCACCGCATCCGCCGCGGGAATCCGTCGTTACCACCGGTACGCCACAAGCCATCGCTTCCACCATAGCATTCGGAAACCCATCCACTCTTGACGACATGGCAAACACTTTCGCATTAGAAAGATAATATCCTACATCTGCTGATTCACCAATAAAAACAACTCTGTCATCCACCCGCATTTTAGTGCAGACAGATTTCAGATAATTGATCCGGTTTCCCCCGCCTACCAGAAGGAGCCTTGCCTCCGGCTGCCGTGCCGCCACATAAGAAAAGGCACGTATCATCCGTTCCTGCTGTTTGATCGGATCCAGCCTTCCTACGCTGACAACCGTCTTTGGCCCATATTCCCACGGCATATCCTTACGCAAGGGAGCATACAAAACGGACACATTTGGTATCACGGTGATTTTTTTCTCCTTTATCCCATACACTTTCGATAAATCATTTTTCACATATTTGCTCACGGCAACAATCTGATCTGCCTTGCTATAAAACGTTTTTATCCATTTTTCATTAAGAAGTACACCCTTGCACTCGCTTCTTTCTGACAAGACCGTGCGTACGCTGATCACGACTTTTTCTTTCCACTTAGAGCATATATTGATATAGTTGCAGGTTTCCATAAAAGAAACCGCGATATCGATCCGGTATCTCTTTTTTAATTTTCTATAGGAACGCCCTGCAAACGCCAGTTCCCTGATAATGTCAGCCTTCTCTCCCCTGGAAAAGGGCGAAAATACGTGCGTTTTTACAATTGTCCCTTCTGCCTGGAAAGCCGCTCTCCCACATCCTGCAAGAAGGAAATAGAAAACATGATGCCCTTTTTCATAATAATAATTTCCCAAAAAAGCAGCAACGCGTTCCGCCCCGCCTATTCCCAATGATGGAACTAAAATTGCAATATTCATCCCCTGCTTCACTCCCTACTATATGTCTCTATTTCCCTGCAGCTTTCTAAACATCCCAGCTCTTACGAAAATAGAGTATCTTTCTTATGGAATGCCTATATGCGGCATATCCTCTGGATTTATACTCCAAAGTGTATCCCAGATCACCCAAAAGCTTTTCATAATCATGCGCATACTGATAGGGCGGGCTCTGTACTGCATCTACAACGATCCTGTCTACCTCGTTATAGCAGAGCAGATCCCGGAAATACTGGGAACATTCCTTATCATCGATCCGATGCAGGAAATTGAGCGCTATTAAAACAGCTATCTTCTTATCTCTGACTGCATCAAAGGAACCTGTCCTGAACCGTGTCAGCGGGTGAAGTATCCTGGCGCCACGGACTGCCCTTTTATCAATATCATATCCCATCCTCTCCCGCCGATGGATCGCGGAAATAATATCTCCCAGTCCACATCCAACCTCTATCACTGTCCCAGCCGGATTTTCCTTTTGAAGAATTTCATTTATCCGGTTGATCGTGGGCAGAGCATAAAACCTTTCATTCAGGCTATTTAAATGCCATTTGTCAAAACCGATCATTTTCTGTAAATATTCTCTGTACATTGATTTTCCTCAATCCCATTCACCGGATGGGCAGGCAAAGCCCAAATTAAGCGTTATAGACCACATCTCCCAATGACAGCACCGGACAGCCTAATTTTACCTTCATGTCCTTTTCTATGCCGTCAAACCAATGAACGGCCGTGACAATTACAGCATCCACCGGTTCCAGTTCCTCATCCGGCCGATATACATCTGTTTCCACATATAATTCATCTGCATTCTTATCAATAGCATATTTTACTTCCACTCCGCTGCCCGCTAACTCATACAGGAGTTCCTCACCAAGTTCTTTCATGCCATAGATCGCCACCGTACGATAACCGCATTCTTGTAAATAAGCGCCGATCGTTTTCCCCTCATTATGCATATGGACCCACTGAAGCAATATCTCATAAAATTCATGAAATTTCATATCGTCTTCTTCCATTCTGCTAATGGTATTCTTTCTTGTTTTTCCTAATGTCATTTCCCCTGTCAGGATCCCGGTAATTACTCCTCCCACAAATGGCAGTGCATTTTTTATTGTATTGTTCATACCTTAATTTCCTTTCTCTATTTTGTATTATGATCCACTTTACATCTACCATTCGATATCCCGGATCAATTTTTCAGTAAACGCTTCCGCTCCTGTTTGATTTAAATGTGAAACATCACTATAGTGACTATCTGGGCATTGATAAGAATCAAAATAATCCAACACTTGCACGTTATGCCTTAATAATATTTCATTCAATACTTTATAAAACATATTCCTTTTTTCCTGTGGAACGTATTTCTTGTATAATGAATGTACAGGCATAATCACCATGATAGGTTTTATATGATTAGCCTCCAAAAAAGAAAGATATTCATCTAAAATCAGTTTATTTTCATATATAGTCAATGGATAATGCTTATTAAAATCTTTTTGGGCAACTCTTTTTCCTTCTTCATCATTAAGCATATAATTCAAAGTTTTTACCTCAAAAACATATGATAAATGCTCACATTTGAGCATCCTCTCAGTTTCTTTTTTTGCATATGCCGGAAAAAATCTGGAATCCATCATATTATGTGCATTTAGTATCTCGGGATAGTAACGAATGATCCTATATGCATCGCGGGACTTGGAAAAATCATACTCCATACTATAATAACTCATTCCAACAATACAATATTTTACCCCCCCCCGCTCTTCCCATTTGCAATTATGCATTACATATTTGGCTACTTCATAATCATAAAATAAGTCTTGAGAACCCATGGCCATATTTATAGTGGGATATTCAAATTTATTATCCATAATTCCTTCATTATGATAGGAAAGACCCGTAATTAATATCTTCATTTTGTTTTTAAACTTGTCCATCCTTTTCAGTTTCTTATGAAATAATGAATCTCTTTTAAAGCTACTATACTCATTGTATTGGTTAAACAAAATTAACCTGTCTTCACTGATACCGTACTTTCGTACTTTTTCTAATATAGCGTCCAGATACACAGAAAAAATAATGATATAATCATATTCTATTGTGCCAAGTTCTTCCGGAGATACTACCATTCTGTTTTCAAAGAGAGTATTTGCCGGAACAGTTTCTATAAATGCAACAATTTCTATATTATCTTTCAAAAAATATTTAAATCTTGAATATGTTCCTCCCGTTCCCCATATGGCTACTTTCATCATGGCTTCCATCTCCCTTATATTAACGACCCAAAATACGCATCATATTTGGCCGGTATAAATGTATCAAGCCCTGACCATGTCTGAAATGTCATTTCCCCAAACAAAATCCTTCCATCCGGCATAATATACCAATCTATCCGTACATGCCTGAAATCCTTACAGAGGATCTTTGTTAATTCCAGCATTTCATTCAGTTTCTCAGGTTTTGGCGCAGGATATATGTCCAATGGATATCCATAAGAAAACGGCTGGCGGCTCCAGTTTGTATCATAAAAAGTTGCCGTGCATTCCGGTTTATGGCTGCCTTTTATACACCAGATGTATTTAGGTTTCCCGTGGAAACAATATACGTTATAATCATAAAGAGTTTCTGCCATACCTTCCAGGTATTCTTCCGCAATGATTTTCGGCTCAATTCCATCATAAACATTTTCAAACCTGTGAAACATATAATTTGTTGACATCCAATAGTCAACCCGCTCTTTATATTCAGAAATATTTAGTTTCTCTTTATCCTTCACCAATATGTTTCTTCCGCTTGCATTGTTTGCCTTGAGTACAAAACTTTTTGGCAGCTTGCTGAAATCAATTTCGTCCAAATTATTCCACACTCCATAATGTTTTGTTAGATGTTCCTTCCCCACTTTTTCCCCTACCCAATTACGGGCCTGGCTTTTGTCGGTAAGAATTTTATGTCTTTCATCATAAACATTCAGTTTTTCCCAATTAATCTTTTCATTATACGTCTTTGGATTATCCCAATTCATAGGTCTTCCAAATTTCTCCTTAAACATTTCATCAATCTCTTCACGGTACTCTTCCGGGCGAAGCGTAGCATGATAGTCAAGACATCTCGCCGGGAAATAACATAAAATCGATGTTTCCTGGATCCCTAATTCAACCAATTGCTTCCGTAATACATACCGTAAAACTTCATCATATACGCTGATTACATAATAGATATCCTCACGCTCTGCATGATATGGCTTTCTAATTGGTATTCCAAAAACATCATACCCCCACAAATCCTCCTTATTATCAAAAAAACAGAAAATTTTCCTCTCGTGATCAATAAATGCTCCTGCCAGCTCCTTCCCATGTAATCCGGCGCTGACAATGATAACATCCTTTCCTTTAGTAGCTTCCAATACCTTATTTAACGATTTCCGAAACATTCCGTTTTCCTCCTCATTCTGTTTCTTAATTGTAAAGCTTTGGACTAAGTTCTCATATTAAATAGATATTTGTACCCTTCCGTATCAATCCATTTACCCTCTACCACCTGATATCCTGTATCAGCTTTTCCGTAAGCATGGATGCACCCGCCTCATTGAAATGTGAAATATGACAATAATGTGTGTCCAGGCATTCATAACTTTTCCACCCATCTGCACGCATTTTCATAATCCTCATTTGTGTCAAACTCTATCCAACCGTTATGAAAATGCTCTGCCTTGACATTTTTGCCACATTCAATGATTGCGTTCAGCAAGTCCGTCATATAGGCTTTTCTGACATTTTTTCCCGACTGCTGCCACGGCTTATCCCCAAAATTAAGGTATGCTTCTTCCATAATTTTTTCAATATGTTCCAGACCTTGCCTCGAAAATTTCAGCAACCCTATATATCTCGCATCAATATTCTCAAGTTTTGGATTTTCCAACCCTAATTCGATAATGTTTCCATCTGCATCAATTGATAAACTCTCTGTATCAAAATCTATTCTTCCATACCTCCTCTGCCAGTATTGTTTCCAGTCATCATCGACGGCAACGGCAAAATCCGCTGTTGATTTCATCATAGTTTCCAACATTTGTTCTTCAAACAAGATATCCGAATAGCTTACAATGACATCATCATCAAATTCATTCTTTGCCGCCATCAAAGACTCTACCATATTTGTATTGGCATAATCTTTATTCGTATAATATTTGATCCCTTCATACGCAATCTTTTCAGCCGCATATCCGCGTACCACAATGATATCCTCTATACCGCATTTTCTGTACATCCCTATCTGTCGCTCAATAATGGTTTTTCCCATAAAGCAGAGCATTCCTTTAGGTAAATTCTCTGTATATTTTTTAAGTCTTGTTCCCTGTCCCGCCGCCAATATAATCGCTTTCATATTGCTTGTTCCTCCCTGCTAAAAAGTGATTTTATTCTGGTTATATCCCTGTATGTAAATTCCTTTTCACGTTCCGGGTGCCACATGGTTGCAACAAGAGGCAGGTATTCATGGCAAACCGCTTCTATCACACTATCTTCCGCCTGCGATATTATTTTCAGACCACAATTGCTTTGTAATTGCATACAAGCCTGATTGTGATAGCTGTTTACTTCATATTGGCCTGCCCCATCGTTTACAAGATGCCGTACTGCAACATGTCCATCTACACCAACGAGGCTGTTCCCAAAATAATCAAGTATTGACTGCATTCCCCTGCAGAAACCATAAAGCGGTATTGATTGTTTTACAGCAATGTTTATCAATGTTGCATCCATTGCATCTCGTTCCGGCGCATTGCCACCATATTTTTCAAGGCTGTTTCCTCCTGTCAATATAATTCCTGCAGGATGAATACTGTTGACAATATCTGAAGCCAAATCTTCCCTATTTGGAACCGGTATCGGTATAAATCCACACCGTCTGATAAAATCAGCTATTCTCTGATCTGCACAGTCTCTTCTTTCTTTGTAACTTTCAATTATCTCTACGCGTTGTGTATAAATTACAGGTTTCAATAACACTTTTCACCTATTTTCTTTTTCTAAAACACATTATCAGATAGCATGATTCTGCTCCAAACATCATCCTGTCTGTATGCACGCACAAAACTTCCTGATAAAAATCCAACATAAATCAATATCTTTTTACCCGCTAGCAAGCCTTTTGGCATTTTATCTATTGTGTCCACTTTAGCAAAGGGCAAATATCTTCCTCCATAGTTCACAGGATAATTTAAATCATATGCCAATCTTGCCGTAATATCGCACCCTGTATACCGGTAACTTTGCAAATTGCAATTACCGATTATGCATATTTCTGACTCAATTTCTTCTCCGGTATATATTTTATCGCTACCATTGGTTACCATTGATACACATTGCGTAATAAATTTTTCTTTTCCAAGTTTTTCACTGGAATAATCACCTGACACCCGCAAGACATAATCCTCAATTTCTCTCTTTGTGCTTTTAAAAGCATGCTCTGAAACAGTACCATCTAAAATAGTTGTTTCTCTCAGATAGTCCGAAATTCTTTTTGCAATCACTTGCGCTCCGTATGGAGATATGTGATGATTTTTAGAATATAAATCCCCTTTTTGTCTTACCCGTTGGAACTCATCGTAGCAATCTACTATTTCTACTCCCAATGAACTCAGCCTATATAATTGGTTCCGCCACTGAGGTATAACAATGCGATCCGTCGGTATATCTACTCCCAATCCAATTATCTCCGGATATATTGCTATCTTGCATGGTAATGAAACATAAACAAACCGTATTCCCCGTTCCTTTAACCAATTATTCAACACACTTAATTGTTCTGTTGGAGTCCGATATATATTTCCAAAACCAATTCTTTTAAATTCCATAGGTGCCAAATATCCCAAAATATGATGATCCAAAACATGCCCATTATTCAATATAGTAATTTTAGGTTTCAGACTATCTGACTCCAAATTTCCATAAGCAAATTTATTTAAGATCGTTCGAAATGACTTCAATTCCGCATATCTTTGCTCATAATTTTTTAGACATTGCTCTGCTTTAAATATCCGCAACAATTTTTCATTTTCTCTTCGGATGTGATCATAACAGGAAATGATTTTCACACATGTATTCAATTATTTTCTCCTTCGATTCATCAATGCTTAATATACTTGTATCAATGATCATATTACTTTTTAAAGGTCTTTCAAAATCTGCGTTTGTCCAATTAAAATTATTCAATATTCCTTGCTCGCTTAATTTATACAGTCCTTTTACATCCCGTTTTTTACATACTTCCTGATCTGTACTTACATATATTTCTATATAAATGTCCCCAAAGGTATCTCGAAACTGCTCCCTAATTTCTTCATAAGGGCAAACCAGGGCATAAATAACATTAATCCCATTTCTAACTAAATAGTGACCAATGGCACGATTTATATTCCCCATTTTGACCCGTTCTTCTCTGTTGTATTTCATAATATTGCCTATTAATTGCCTGCTCTCATCACCGTCAATAACATCTACCGGAATATCTCCTTTCTTTAATTCTTTCGCAACGGCATTTGCCAATGTAGTTTTTCCGCTTCCGCTAAGACCTGTAAATAGCATTACAAACATTTCTGGCTCTCTCTTTCTATCCTGAATTAATTACTTGATTTTAATGATCTGCTTTTTCATACAGTCGATTGTTACCCGCTTATATCTACTCCACTCAGTATAATTCTGCTCTCCAACACCAATAACCGCAGGAATTCCCAGTTCTGCACAACGTATTGCCATATGGGAATTAGCGCCGCCATACTGTGTAACAAGCCCTCCGATTCCCTTTGCAAAGAGGAAATCATACCCTGGATCAGCCGCCTTTATAAAGACGATTTTATCCTCAATTTGCTGCCCACCGACATCGTTTATTAACACAATATCAGACGTAACGCTTTTCTGTGTAATAAAGTTTGGCTCTTCCTTAAGCAGTTCAAAAGAATAAACATCTTCCGGCTCTACTATAATGCTCGGTAATTTAATCTGTACAGCACTTTTATACTGTATCTTATTTTCTCTGATATTCTTCGCAAAAATAGTTTTGATATCGCCTGTATACAAATCGGCATAAAGCTGCTTAACAACAGAAATATCCAAATAAGCCATATCCTCCACAGGTATACCGACTCTATTACCAAGTTCTTCCACAAGCTGTAATATCTTACTTACAGAGCGCGTAAATACAAACTTTAGATACTCTCTTCCTTCAATGGCTTCTTTTATAAACAGCATCAATTTGTCTGCCGTTATCTCCAGTCCATTCTCCTCCAGTTCAATTTGTATACGTGTCATCTGCTCTTGTGAAAACAGAAATGTTTCATCCGTTTCTGCAATATCCGATGGAGTACCTCCTCCAAAATATTCATCAAATGCTTCGTCATACCGTCTAGACAATATGTCATATGTACCGGGACGAATATGTCCATATACTTCCAAAAAATCCTCCTCTGTCATATTCCCCTTATATAACTGTTGCAAATCCCTGTTCATTTTCTTATTGACAGTATCAAGTGAATTCATATACGCATCATATTCTTCTCTTTTTATGATCCCGATACTTACAAAGGATCTCAGAAACTGTACCGCGATGAATCCGGCTCTTGCCACTCCTGCAAATGGAAGAGTTCCATATGTTTTGCATTCCTCAATCAGCCAATATATTTTGTCAACAATTGATATATCAGTTTGAATTATTTTCCTATAAGCGTCTTCCAAAGTTGATATCTTCGCTATATCATCCCTGTATAGCCCTTTGTCTGGATCAATAATACTGTTAGTCAGATCCAGCAGCGAAAACTCAATTCTTGTGATTTCATTTTCATTAAATCCATAATCAAGCAATTCCTTAAGTTTCGCATGCAACCCCAAATAGTAACAGGAATATACAATTTCAAATTCAATCTTATCATGGTATTTGGGATATCTGGCAAGCTTGTCTAGATAATAATTTACAAGTTTTTCAGATATCCGGTCATTTAGCTTCCGTGGTATAAAAGAGTTAAATGTTATTCTGGTATCAATATATGGTATTCCACAAAATGAAATCATCAATGGATGCATCGTCAAATCGCGATATCCATAATCATACCGCTGATGCGACCAGACATTATCCGTAATCAATTCTTTATATAAGGAAATTGCCATTTTTTTTGGCCTGACACCAAGAATTTCTGCCGGATTCCAATCGGGCATTACACCAAAACAAGTCGTATGTCCAAGCAAAAAAGGATGCGCCGTAGAAAGCTTTTTTGCTTTTTTATAAATTCTGTCCAAAATCGGACTTAAATTAATCTTTTCGTAGAAATCTTTTCTGCCCTTCGCAATCGGTCTTACCTGCAAAATAAATACTTTACCCTCATTGTTAATTGCAAATTCAATATCAAGCACGTTAGTTCCTAAAAATTGTTCTATCTGGTGGCAGACAGTAACAAGCTTATGCATATCCCTGTCCTTAATTGACTGTTCGGTATACTTATAATGGATAAATGTTTTTAAACTATTAGAATTCCCCGATGTTACAGCTGTTGTATCATCTCCTTCATAATAGTTTACTGTATAGTAATCCGCAAATGTTTCCATATCCACAGTAAACACCACACCAGACTTCTTTATCTGAGCAAGCATAGGTTGAATTAAAATCTCTTCATTCAAACTCGTATCATAGGATTGATATACCTTTGCGATAGCATCTCTGACTTCATGAAAATCCGGTTTTACATTTAAGATTGATTCAAATTTCCCTGCGTTAGAGTAATTTGCTGTGTCCTCCGCCACAGACGACGAACGGACAATAATAAGTTTTCCATCTGCAAATTTCAATACTGACTTTACCGTTTCATACTCATTCCTAATAAAATCCTCACTTTTTATAGTCAGTATCGGAAGAACGCTGATAGATGATATATGTTCTTTTAAATATTTCAACATCCTTGATTTTGTATATTTCATAGCTTTTTCTTCTATACATTGCCCCCTCATATACTGCATAAACAAAATAGTAATCCCTTTACACTTTATTATGCCTCATATACCACGTCATTCAATGCTACAATTGGACATTTCATCTTATCTTTTAGCTCCATCTCAATGTCAGCATAATCATGGATAGCCGTCACTATGATAGCATCTACTTCCTCCAAATTATCTTTCGCCTTAAACATATTTATATTCACATCCATCTTATTTACTTTGTTGTCAATTCCATACTTTACCACAATTCCCGTATCCTCGAGTTCTGCCCAAAGAGCGATTCCCAATTCTTTCATCCCATAAATTGCTATTGTCCTGTAACCATATTTGCGAAAATAATCCGCCAATGTACGACCGCTCTGGTGAACCTTTACCCATTGAAGCAAAACATCATAAAACTCATGGAATTTAGTACTATTTTCCTCCAGTTTATATATTTGCTTTTCCTGGCATTTTTCTCCCAGCACAAAACCCATTACCATCCCAATCATTGATAATGCAATTTCCTTCATTATTATTGCCTTCCTCCTTATCTTTCCTGTCTATCCCAAAACGATACTCCTTTTGGCCTTTTCCCTCTAGGCCTCTTCATATAGTCACCGTATGTTTTCCTCAATATTTTTTTATAACCTGATGGTATTGGAAACATCGCACTTTCTATTGCCTTTCCCTCTCTATACACGGTAAATTTTACCATCACAGTATTTTGAAACCATTCAGCTTTATACAACGTTTTTTCCAACGGATACCGTCCATTTGGACCTAATGGAACGATCAAGTATCTTCCGCATCTACTATCATATTTTCGCTGAATGTGATCCCGTATCTCACATAATCTGCTGATATCTGTATGCTTGAATATAGTCCAACAAAGGCACTTTGATAGGAATGGTATCTGACATAAACCTGGTTTATATCCTTTTATACTGATTACCCCGTCTATTGTTCCTAATTCCCAATACCATGCTTTCCATTTGTGCCTATTCTCCGGAGCTTTTACCAAAGGAAAAATATCTACTACAATTCCACATTTCCACGCAATTTCTTCTCTAAAATAATCAAACTTTCTATATGTTCCGTTAACGGTCACTTCCGTAAGATAATTCCAACATGGAGAATTTTTTTTGGTTCTTTTATTGATTACAAAATATTTTCTGCTGTCTAGTTCTTCTGCCAAAATTCTGTTTGCCTTATCCCAGCACCCAGGCATTATGACAAGATCTACATCATCATCCCAAGGTATATATCCTCCATGCCTGATACTGCCAAGTAACGTCCCAAATGCCAGAAAATACCTGATCTCATGCTTTTTAAACAATACATCCAATTCTTTAAGCAATTTAAACAATTCAATATGGATTTCATCCACTGTCATTTTTATAAATTTTTTATTCATTATTCCATCCCAAAAGCAATATGTTTTATCTTCAATTTACTTTTTTATAAATAATAATGTGTCGGTTCGCTCCTTGGGCGGCATTTATTCTTTTACTTTGATAACAAGCTATATATTGCTCCCCTAGAATTTCATCCCCATGGCACTCATACCGATAAGAAGTTTTCTCTGTGCCACGCAATTCGTCCAGAACGACATATTCCACCTTGTTATTTTCTAAGATTTTCTTTATCTCCCTTTTTGTGTAATCCGGATCAATAAAATGCAGAAGATTAATCATGATCAGGCAATATACCTCCTGATTTCTGACATTTCCGAAGCTTCCCTTGCGGAACTGTGTATCCGGGTGCAATATGCCTGCCGCATATACTACCTTTTGTTCCAGATCCAATCCCATTTTCTTATTACGCCCTGCCTTTATGTATCCGATAATATCTCCCAGACCGCAACCAATTTCAATAATATGCCCGCTTATCTTTTTATCGCGTTCTATCAGGTTATTTATTATTTTGACCGTATATTGCGCATACTCCTTATCCCTGTGGCCAGAGTAATGCCATTCATCCAGACGGAATAACTTTATAAACAATTTTCTTAAAAATCTGTTCTGTCTTTTCATATAACCCACCACTTTTATTCATATATCCATTTCCCGATATCGTTATTATCCTTCCCGCCAGGTTTCATGATTTCCCATTTTCCGTGAACCTGAGAACGCAATTCGACGTTGCAATGCTCACAAAGATCCATCGGGCGGTTCAGACATTCCACCAGCTCATCAAAATCTTTTATCGAATCCAGTTCCTCCACTGGAACATCTTCAGGGAAATGAGTCCCCCAGTACTCGTTAAAATATCTGATATACATCATGACATTACATGGCGCCATCTTCCCATGATAAAGCTGATTGCAGCTGCCACTGCAGTTTCTTCTGTTAACAACGCTGTCATACCGTTTTCCTTTCAGGAAAACAGGCGCAAAATCCGATATCACCCTAAAATTAACAATATACTTTACCCCTCTCTCTTTCAGCACCCGGCCTATTTCATCCGCTTTCTTCCAAAAAGGTTTGTATAAGGACATGCGAAAACATACATCATTTTGCCGGATAAATTCCCAGTCTTCATCACTCATTTTTTGTATTAACGTTCCGTTTGTTATTATTGTAATTTCAGAAAAGCTAAATATCCCGCGGGTAATCTCAACAAACTTTTTCCAGTCTTTATTTAGAAACGGCTCGCCTCCCAGGATATCAATCCTTTCAACATGTTTCACTAACCTCTTCAACTTAGTAAGATCCTGTTTCACCTCTTCGCTGTCTATAAAGCGCTCCCCTTCCACCAATGAGGAAAAGTGGCTGCAGGATACACAATTTAAATTGCAGTGATCCGCAATATGGTACTGTAGCCTGGGAAGTGTTTTGTAATTATCTATTGTAAACTGCAGCAAATCTTCTTCCGTGAAATTTTTCTTTTGTTCCACATCAGGAATAGCTGGCAGGAGAAAGGTTTCTCTTGGGATACCCATTCCCATCATTTCGTCCACCACGTCCAATGCTGTATAGGCTCCCGAATATGGAGATATTAAAATTTTGCCGATTCCATCTGCTTCATACAAATCCAGGAATTTATAGGGGGAAACATAGGGCAGCCCACTCTCGCAGTCTATGGTTCCCCACTTTTTATCGTTTCCATCCACCAGGCATACTATTTCAATATCTTTACTTTCCAGCAAACGGTTTATCAGCTTTCTGGATTTGTCAGTTAACAGTCTAAATGCGATGCGCATGGATAATCCTCCTAGTTTGCTATATTGTAAATATGTCCAAGATCAAATATCTATTATTTCTTTGTATATCCATCCGGAAAGCCCCCTTTTTACTTCATTCTCCTCATCTTCCAAATTCACACATACCCCTCGTTTTTGCAGATATACATTTCCAGCAGATCACTCAATTTAAATCCCATATTCTCCGTGATTGTATCCTCTATTTTCCTGCTGCTGTATATCCGGCGGAGCATCTCTTTTTTATCCTCTTGTGCCACCCCAAAATCTGCCTGGCATATGATATCCGTATGCGTATCTATCCTGAATAACTGTCCGTTAGATCTTGCCTGGAAATATATATCAGTCCCGTTTTTAAATACTGCTTGAAACTGTGTAAACCCCGTTCCTTCCGGATACCCTCCCCTGCTTTCATATTCAAATTCCAATTCCCGCATCTGGCCACACGACTCGACAAAAACCTTTCTCTCACATGCCGCAATATAGTAATTCTTGTCCCCTATATGATATGCCCTCTCATACAAATTGTTGCGACCGTGTAAAAGCCCCTGGCTTTTCATCCCTTCCACGCCGTCCGGTGGAATCCATGTAAGTGTCTCATCATTAACTGTTGTCAGCAAAAACTTCTCTTTTTTTTCCTGCGTATAGCCATCTATTGTCCATAATGCTATCTTATCATTGTTCAGACGATGTATTGTATATTCTCTCCGCTCTAAATCAACTTCAAAAATGATATCTTTAAACCGTACTGGCAGATAAACTTTATTTTCTTTCTGAAAATAGGTATTGCTAAATAGGGGATTGGACACATCACATCCTTCTTCCCGCAAGTATTCCCAATATTCCGTATTTTTCGTAAAACTTTCCGAGATGGTATCATAGTAAAAAAATCCCTTAACACCGCATCCTACTAAAAGCAATTGTGACTTCCAGGCTGCAGCAATAACAAATTTGTTCTTCCTGCGCACTTCTTCTGCTTCATATGGAATATCAATATATCTTATTTCCCCTGACATCACATCAAAAGAAACCAAATTGCTTTTCTTAAACGGCGTAATATATATAATATCCCCACATTTCGCCATTCCTGAGTACGCTGCTTGAATTATTTCCTTAGAAACCATATGGTAATCCAGCAGCTTCATTTCTGCAATATCGAAATGCAGCAGAACCGATGTATTATAAGTCAACATCCAAAGGTCAGTACCTTCTGTTATCGCATAAACCGCCCCGAACAGCGCATTATTTTCCTGCATTATATTCCACCGCCTGTGCCTTTCTTTTTTTCGCCCCACATCATCTTCATTCTTAACCTTCCTTTTCCAACGGCCCGAGCAATTCTTTATGTCCCGGTTTAAACTTTATCATTACATCCCCCGATACTTTTTCTGCAGGCAAAATATCATGCCTGCTAATTCCAGGACATATTCCACTTCCTCATCCGTCTTGCCTTCCACCAAATTATAAAAAAACCATTGCCGGCGCATTGTCACTTCATCCTCCCCCCGCCTGCCGCCAGGGCATCCATCGATACCCTCAGTGCCTCCGAGATCTGGATAAACGTATCTATACGCATCCCGCTCTTCCCTGCCTCCACCTTTTGGAGCCCTTTAGTAGAAATCTGCGCCTTTTCCGCAAGCATTTCCTGCGTCATCCCCATCTGCATGCGGTAAGCCCGCACATTGTTGCCAAGAGTCCAATAAAATGCCATATCCATAAAACCCCTTCCATGAAAGAAACTCCCTGCCGGCAGGGAATAGAGCCCAATTCCGGCAGTCTTCAGTATAATTACAATCCCTGTCTGTAAAACAAGGGAAAAAATACGGGATCTGCGGCAGGTTAAAACCTCAGTTCCCTGATATCCTGCAAAGTTTCCCCATACCCCTACCCTTTCCCAAACAGGAGCGTTGTCCCAAGCACAAACCCTTTCACACCCCTCGGGGCATATTCCAGGATTTTGTTTGCACTGCAGGCCCCGTCCCAGTAAATATCAAAATCCATTTCTTCCTTTAAAGCAAGCAGTTTCGTTATTTTCCTGCCCACATAAGGCAGGTACATCTGCCCGGCATTCCCCGGGTTTACTGACATGACCAGGACTTTCTTCACAATCCGGAACATCTCCATCACTGTCTCTACGGAAGTCCCCGGGTTTATGGCAATTCCCGGTACCATACCGGCGTTGATGATACTCTGCAAGGTGGTGGACGGGTGGTATTCTGCCTCCGGGTGGATATATACCGTATCCCCCGGCCTTAAATGGCTGAGGAACAATTGGATACGGTTGTTTGGATGCTCTATCATCAGATGTACGTCCGCACGTTTTGTGGATACCCGGGTTATGTATTCCATATCATTCAAAGACATGGCAAAATTTGGCACATACCTGCCGTCCATAATATCTATATGGAAGGAGTCTATGCCGCCCGCTTCCAGATCCTTTATTTCCTTTTCCAGGTTCCCATAATTGGCGCACATCATGGAGGCCATTAACTCGAATTGCATATACTCCCCGCTTTCCTTCCGTATAGTATCCTACCCGGATAAACCGGAACCAAAATTTTGCCGTTTTGCGCAAGATTTCATCCTTAAGTGCTTAATCTTAAGCGCCTAATCAAATATCCCATATTGCCCTGTGCCGGAAAACCACGCCCTGCACAGGCAATGTCTCAGCGCCCCATATTGTCCCGGCCAGGATCCGCTGCCCCTTTTATCCGCAGTATTGCCTCCGCCAGTTCCGTCCCCTCCCCTGGGTACAGCGCAAAATTCCTTTTCCCCGTCTTACATAAATATGCCCCCTGCCCTGCCGCCAGTTCCAGCGCCTCCGCCTTCCCCCCTATCTTTTCCAGCAGCATATGGCCTGCCCTGGCAGCCACTGGATATGCCATATAATAAAGCCCTTCTTCCCCCAATACTTTCCGGCCGAACATAAATGCCAGGCCATCCCCTATCTCCCCGGCAGTGCCTGCCAGCCCATATATTGCGGCTTTTTCCATTACCCTGTAAACCATATCCGCATCCACAAACGGATACCTGGTATCATGAAGCACATACAGATCCACAGCCTGCTCCCCCTCTGCATTTTTTCCGGCCTTGCCTATTGCCTGCCTCAAACTCCGGCCCTCCTGGCATATCCATACCGGCTTGTCTATGCCATACTCTGCTTTCCATCCCCCTATATACCTTTCCACACCCGCCGCAGCCCCGCTGCCGCACCGCATCATAACAATACAGTCAATACCAGGATGCAGGTAAAAAACCTTTAAAGAATAACTATACAGTTCTTCCCCTGCAAGAACCGTACCAACCCCTGCTTCCCCGCCCTCCACAGAATCAAACAATACTGCCACATTCATCTATTTCTCCCATTAATAAACTTCCCCGCCGCAAGCAGCGGGGTATTCGCCCCAGCTTCGCCTGGTTTGTTACGCCGCAAGCGGCGGGGAATTTACCCTCCTAAAATTAAATGCCATACGCATACACAACAGTTTTCCGAACTCATATATAAGCTCCGGCCACCTACAATCTCCTCTTCCACTCCCGCACCTGTCCCTCCCGCTTAAAATTTCCTGATACTCCCGGATTTCAGGATGGATCCCCATCTGTTATATTAATATACTATCCTTCTCTCTGCTTTCCGCGGCGTACATCTCCTTCTCCCTCACCTTCCCCGCCCTCTTATAAAACAGCGCCCGGGAAATATTGCAAAGTTCCGCCGCCTCTTCCCCCTTTATTTCCTTCCTCTTCCACATCTGGTACGCCCTGTCGAAGTTTTCTGTCCAGGGCCGTTCCGGCCTGCCAAACTGTACCCCCCGGTTTTTCGCCTTCTCTATCCCAGCTCTCTGTTTCTCCTTACGCATAGCCCATTCCGCATCCGAAGCGTATTCCAGCATAGAAAGTACCACATCCCCAACCAACGTCCCAAACTGCGTCCTGCCGCGCCGGGTATCCAGCGCCGGCATATCGAGCACAACTACATCCGCCTTCTTCTCCTTTGTCAACCGCCGCCACTGCCTTCCAATCTCCGCATAGCCATCCCCCAGCATATCCAGGCTCTGCAGGTAAAGCAGATCCTTGTCCCGCAATTTCTTAAGGAGCCTTTCATATTGCGGGCAGGCATCCCCATTATTCCCTACCCCATCTATAAAGTCTATAAAGATATCCCTGTCCATTACCCCCATCTCATGCAGTGTAACAGCCTGTGCCTCCATATCCATCCTTTTGGGCATTACACGGATATATCCATATGCCTTCCCCATAGGTATCCCCCTTCCTTTCTTTCCAATCCAGAAAAGTATACTTTTTCGGATTTTGATTTCATTAGGAAAACTTCGTCAAAATGGTAAAAAATTATATAAAATATACTTGCATTTTGGACGATATAGATATATAATAAGATAGTTTTTAAAGCAAAAAAAGCGTCCGAAAAAGTATACTTTTTCGAACGTCTTTCTTCTTATTTTATCCCCCTTTCTTTGCTCCAATCTTTGAGCCCTCAAACCGCACTTTCCGGATGCAGGGCAGATATCCGGCCATAATCAATAACATGTTCCTGTTCACAGGCAATGTCATGATGCTGGGGTCAAAAGGTCATATACTGGGAAATTGCATTAATTAATCTAAAATTGTTCATAGAATTATCCCCGTGATGCAACACAAAATTTCTCTGTGTTCTTGTTTTAACCGCACTGATTTAAACGATTCCAATAATCTCTGATGCTTCTGTTCCCTGCTCAGGCCTATTTTTTCCCATACCTTCCCCCACGCCTCCAGGATCCTATTCATATGAAGCAGGACATAGAGAAACTACGCAAAAAATATATTGATAACCCACCAGAAGGGATGACATCCAGGGACATTCGCCACATGAGCGGGGATGAACTTCTGGACATGGATTATTTCTTAAACGAGGACGACTTATTTGATGACGAGGCTAGTGCTCCATCCGGCCAGAAATTAGACTTCCGTTCTGCCTGTTTCGCACCATTGCCGCGTTAAAATTTCTAGTCGATGCACCACATCGCCGTCGAAATTTTGCCTTGCACTGGCACGAACCATGCAAAGCGGAAGTCTAATTTCTGGCCGGATGGAACACTAGCATGGAAAGTTTTTATATCTTCTAAACCGTGTCGTCTTATCGTCATACTCCGGCAATAGTTTATTAAACATCCGTTCGGTAAACTCTTGCTCCTTTTTGTATCTCTGAATATCGCAATTTCCTATAAAGCCAGAAAATCCCGCCTTATAAAAGACGGGATTCCCAATTTAAATTATATACACTTCAACAATAAGGTCTTTCCACTGCCCTTCTCGCAGATAATCACCATTTGCCTTGCGAAAAACCAATGCCTGAACGTAATCTATCGTGAAATCGAAGTATAGGTTACTTCCCCTCCCTATCGCATATAGCCGCCTGTGCGGTCATAGTCATAGGAGAGTCACCACATAAAACCTCTTTATTTCAGCCCAAAATAATGATTAAAGGCAAATCATTATTTCAGCTTTCCGTACAAATATTCTGTTATGCCGCCTTTGCATAGTCAATGATTGCGATTTCCTGCATCATTTTCTTAGCCTGCTCCACAATCTCCTCCAACCGCTTGATTACATCAGCCGTATAAATTGTCTCGTTACATTCCGTACATTTATAGCAGGGAACATTCCTCACAATTACAAGGCAATTTCCTAAATCTGTAACATCCGTTGTATATCCTTTATTGGCATTTGCCCCACATTCCATACACAGCATACCATCAACGCTCCTTCCTGGTCTTAAAATCATCTTCCCACTGCTTACTATCCGGGAAATACGCCGTTATCAAATAGATAAATTCTTCATCCCTGCTTATCACCAAATGCAGAGGTTTATCCTCCATAGACTTCCCAAGTATCAGGCAACTGGACAAAGGCTTATCCTCCGCATATTCCTTTATGATTTCTCCATTACCGATTGCCTTTACAATATCATCCATCCGTATCCCACGTTCTTCCAGTCTCATTCTGGCATGTTTGGTAACGGCAATCTTATCAAGGCTGTTTATTGCCCGGTATTCATCCATATTCACGTTAATATCACCTCGCCACTATATTACCACAAATCCCCGTATATAACCACTCATTTTTCAAAATCAATGAATTTCCACTATACCCCTGAATCGAGTAGGAGGAAATTTCTCCAAATGAGAAATTTCCGACCTCTCACACCATATTGCATGTCCAAATTGATACAATTTTAGAATAGATGCTATCGTTTTTACATTTACCGCAAATGCCCTAAAATAAACACTTTTCAAAAAGGCAGATGCACCCATGCATGGGTGGCTATCGTTTTTTGAATTGGAATTGCCGCACTTTCGATATTTGGGAGTGTAAAATTTAACGATAAACTGTTTTTTAAGATGGCTATCGTTATTTTTTGCACCCAAGGGATTATCATATTTTTGTAATTAGCCCTGTCAACTGGAATTTGTGTTTTATGTGGGCTTAACTAAATGTATGACTTTATCAATCCTTAGTAATGTCAGAAATCTTTTTCGAACAGTGCATTTAGTCCTATATTAATGCACTCTAAATTCATCCAAAATTACAGCAGCTTCTTCATAATTTAAATCGATTAATATCTCAAGAATATCCTGATATGCTGTAATCAATTCTTGATCTTCTTTTATCATATCACTACATCTGACAAAAGATTTTAATATAATCATATTTACAATGCTCTTTTGTTCCTGTATATCTCTAGCGAATTTGGTACTTTCTGTTTTTGCATCTCGAAAACTATTTCTGATAGAAATTAAAATTTCCGGCAGCAATTCATCAATACGCAACTGATATATCGTTTCTAGCAGCTTTACTACATGATACTTTCCATATTTTGAAAACTGTTCATTTAGAAACTGCTTATCTGTAAAAGAATAAGTTGTCCTGCACTTACTCCAATCTCCACAACAATATCTTGTTACAGAAAACATAAGGGATTGGTATAATTGCAAGCGAACATTCTCCACATCTATTGCTGCTACTTTTTGCTCTATATATAAAATTTTCTTTTTACACCTATTTCTTCTTTTTGGATCAACATAAGCATCAAAAAATTCCGGCAGAAAATTTCCGAAAATATCTTTGTAAAATTCAACAGCCTCTGAAGTAAACCTTGAGAAATCTATATCGTTAAACAATGTGTCTATAACTGTTTTTGCATCACCTGAAGCCTCAATCACCTCTCTCCGATATAATTCTACCAATTCCTGCTCTTGAAATGTATCCACAATTTTATGCCCATCATAATCTCTATCATGATATTTCCATATATCAACCATGCATGTCAATACACTATGAATTACTTTCTCAAAAAGTTCATTATCAAAATTCAGACCACAATTTACTACATAACACAATGTTGATATGTCGTAATTATTTATGTCAAATTCCTCTATCTGTATATTCTCCTCCTCAAATAAATATTTCGTAAATATTGCTTCTCTTTGACTATCATAGCTTTCCGCACCTTCATTCTTTATATCTCGGTCTGCCCATGATAATCCTGGCTGCATATTAGGCACATATACAAAATCTTTATATCCTTCATGTGTTTTGATAAAATTTGCATTATACTTTTGATGATTCATCTCATCCTCTGCCAACTTAATAATCGTATAAAACACTGCTTGAGCAAGTTTTTTGTTAACAAGCAGATACTTTTTGATACTTATTGTCAGCTTATCTACTGAACCATCCTGTCCTGTGTACATGAGGCATCTTATTCTGTCTGGTTGTCTACAAACAGAATCTTAATTTTAGTTGTTTTATTTGGATTATTGGCAGCATATTCAGATATTGCTTTATTAACAAATTGAATTGCCCATTGAAATCCCTCTTTGAAATTTAATCCAAACAAATTCCGCAAAAATACATTCTGATTGACATTTCTATATGAACTATTATAATATTCAGCACTTTCGCTTAACCCATATTCCTTATCTTCGTTCAACCTATTGGAATAAAAACGATAATCCTCGCTTTCTTTATTACTGTCTAGCCAAAATTCGTCTGCCACCAAACAGATTTCTTTTGTCATTATTTTAATCAAAGCAGGATATGCATTCCGCAACGTCCATTCCATTGTATCTTTTGCTATTCGTTTTCTTATTTCATTACTTTTATAGTCATCAATTAGCCGGTTCCAAAATTCTTTTATCCATTTATTGGATACATCTGCCATTTGATAAATTGCCTCAAGACACGGTTTTGCGCTATCTATAAAGTTATAATATTTTTCAGATTTCTCCGCAATTTCTATATAATGCTCCATTATGCTACAGGCAGCTAAAGAAGCATGATTTTCTCTGTTATTCTGTCTTGCATAATCCTTACATAATTTAATAATATCTTCTTTGTTAATAATATCTTTTTTGTATAATTGCTCACTTTCTATTATCTTTAAAAAAGCTGTTGCAAAACCTTGACTTTACAATCCCTATTTCTGTCTGCCTTTTCCATTCATGCGATATATCGGCTGAAAAAACGAGACAGCTTAAAAATTTATCCCGATTTGATTTTATAAACAGCTTATTAGAAATCCATATCTGATAACGTCTATATACGCATCGTCCAAGCTGTTCTATCTCATCATAGAATATTCGATATTCTCCCTTACACTCATTAAACTCCTTGTCTAAATAATGTTCAAAACAAATATCCTCAAAAATATCATATTTAAGCCTGATATTCTCGTGTCCCTGCATGATAATAATATCTTCTGAAATTAATGCTTCTACAATATTGCTGTTTATCTCATCTTCAGGAACCCCAAGCGAAAATTTTTTAGCCCTTTCAAATACAATTTTCGTTATTGCTTCCGCTGCTTCCTGATATGTCACCCTGTATATTTTCTTTTTTTCCTGTAAGCAAATTACCTTTGTCCAAATATATTCCCTAAAAGAGCTTTCATCACCTATGTCATCAATATCCATTTTTCTACTGACAATCATATTAATGTAAAAAGGAGACTTCAGTAAATCACTATAGGATTTCATCTCATACATTCTCTGAATAACAGGGTACTTTTCCATGATTAATATAAGTTCGTTTATCGACAAATCATCAATCTCATATGGTTTTATAGCAAAATTTGATTCTAATTTCATAAAGGCACTTTTATCGCTTGTCCTGCATGATGTTAGTATGTATGCATTTTCATAGTTGCTTACAATTTCATACAGATACTGCAACAGTTCAAATTTTGTATCTGAACAATCAGCTATAAATTCCAATGCATCAACAAAGAAAACAATTTTTTTACCGTTCAAGTATTCTAAAACAGCCTTAATATCGCACTTCCATATCCCATTTATATCAGTTGCCGCCACAAAACTTTCAGCACGTGCATACAGAACAACATCTTCATTTTCAACAATTTTCTTACATAATGCCGATTTACCACTTCCAGCACGTCCCATTATTGTAACAAATTTTGCATTATCCTCCTTTATTTTTTTCACAAGTGTACTTCTATCAATTTCATATTCCCCGTTAATCAGTCCATTAATATTCTTTAGTCCAGTGCTTTTACAAAAATGTATTGCTTCATTTAATTTTTCTACACTTTCATTAAATCGATCGAATTCTAACTTCAGTATATTATATAAGCTATTTAAAAAAGCAATGTCATTTTCTGCTCTATTTATAATATCTCTTGTTGTAATCAAATCTTCCTTCTTAGTAAATGATATCTTTCCTATCTGCTTATCACCATTATAATCTTTTACTTTATCTACACTATCATTAGTGATTACAAAAAACATAACTCGATTTAAAGCAGAAAATCTCTCATCTTTAGAGTCCCTTATGTTCTCCAGTGTTGTCTTAATTTTCTTAGGTATATCCTGTGAAGTGGATACTTGAACAAAAAGTTGTTTATCCTCTGATATCAAGTCTACATATGGAAACTGCGCCTTTGGACATTTGTCCAAAAAAGTATACTTTTTCGAATGTTTTTTTGTATAGGAGGCGCAAGGAAATCAGCAGCCTTACCACGCAGTTCCCGGCCAAAAAGTCTAATTTCCAATTATTTCAACAAAAAGTATTGCATTTTCTCATCCCCTATGATACAATAAATCCATCACATATGATACTGCACAGCAAGTCATTTTAATCATAATGTGTTTGCTATTTCTAAATCGGCTATTCCCTATATCATCATCCGCGGGCATGTAAGAAAGCAGCACGTCCCGTCACATAGATATATAAAAGGAACTGCCCGATTTTCCGGCTTTTCGCCATCGATTCAAGCAACCAAAAAGCGCAGCGGCTATTGACAGGCGGAAAACCATCCTCCTGTCCGTATGGAACTCACGCAGAACAGGAGGAATAATGAAGAAAACACAAAGAAAAAGAAAAAAACAGGCAGCAAACCTCACACCAAAAGGATTGCAGATACGGGACTTAAACAACCGGGAAGTATTCCGTGATCCCGTCCTCTGTGCGCAGTTCCTACGGGATTATACCGGAATTTCCCTGTTAAAAGATATCCGGCCGGAGGACATCGAAGACGTTTCCCAAAAATACCAGGCCTACCTGGGAACGGCCTTCGAATCAGACACCGTAAAGAAAATACGCCTGAGAAATACCAATGCCGGACAGGAAAACATACCCTTATATATGATTTCCCTGATTGAACACAAAAGCAATGTGGATTATAATGTATCCATGCAGCTCTTAAGGTAAATGGTATGCATCTGGCATGAATACGCCAGGGAAATGGAACGTGAAACGGAACACATTACATCCCGTAAAAGTTTCAGATATCCCCCGATCCTGCCAATTGTTTATTATGAATGAAATCAGGGCCTTTTGGAAGGATATACCCAAAGATAAAATAGATACCCTTATTAAAAATACCCCCTACCCAACCCTGGAAGTAATAGCTTCCGTGGCATGGAACCTGCTCATGAAGCTGAATGTTCCCCCGGAGGAAGCCGGGCAATATATAGATAAAATAAAGGAGCGCCAAATGGGATATTGGTTTGAAAACATGGAAAAAATGGATATACAGGAAGAACGCAGAAAAACCGAAGAACAGCAAAAAAGGGCCGAGGAAGCCGAGAGAAAACTAAAAGAAAAGGACGAACAGGAAATCAGAATCATTGTCTCCTTATGCCAAAAATACAACGCCCCGAAAGAAGAAACCATCCAACAGGTAATGGAAAACCACAATTTATCCTATGCAGAAGCGCAAAAAAAGGTAGATTCCTATTTAAAGAATCCACCTTTAAACCAATCCCATTAACTTGGCATGCCACAGTGCGCCATCCGGCCAGAAACCATACTTCTGTTATGCCTGTTCCGCACCATTGCCGCGTTAGAGCCTGTTTAAAATCTCATTTCCACCATCTGTACACGGTGTAACCGTTTCCCCATTTTGCGGGATCTTTGCCCCTCATTCGGGGGGGGGGCGATGCCCCACTACGCCTCCCTCATTCGGGGCAAACCTCTCACAAACTGTGGTGCACATCTGGCGAAAAGCAGATTTTAAACAGGCTCTTAAAATTTTTAGTACGGCATTGCGGAAATAACGGTAAACTCCAGTGCCCGATTTTTGTATCAGGGCAGGGCACGCACCTCAGATACCGCGGCCTTATTGTGCAACCGCCCCGCCCGTATACAATTGATAATACTTCCCTTTCTGTTCTATCAGTTCCTCGTGGGTGCCTCTCTCAATCACGCGTCCCTGTTCCAGGACCATAATACAATCGCTGTTGCGTACCGTTGACAGCCTGTGGGCTATGACAAAAGTCGTACGCCCCTTCATCAGTCTGTCCATCCCGTCCTGGACGATTTTTTCGGTACGGGTATCAATGGAAGAAGTCGCCTCGTCCAGAATCAGCACCGGCGGATCGGCGATCGCAGCCCGCGCTATGGCAAGCAACTGCCTCTGCCCCTGGCTTAAATTGCTGCCGTCCCCGGTCAGCACCGTATAATACCCCCGCGGCAGACGGGAAATAAAACTGTGGGCATTGGCCAACTGGGCAGCCGCGTAAATCTCCCGCTCCGTGGCATCCAGTTTCCCGTAACGGATATTGTCCATAACCGTACCGGTAAATAAGTGGGTATCCTGAAGAACAATCCCGAGGGAACGGCGCAAATCCGCTTTTTTGATTTTGTTTATATTAATGCCGTCGTACCGTATTTTCCCATCCTGAATATCATAAAAACGGTTAATCAGGTTCGTAATTGTCGTTTTCCCTGCCCCGGTGGAGCCTACGAAAGCAATCTTCTGCCCCGGCGTAGCGAACAATTTCACATCATGGAGCACGATTTTCTCCGGCACATACCCGAAATCCACACCGTCAAATACCACATCGCCCTTCAGTTCCGTATAGGTAACGGTGCCTTCCGCCTTATGCGGATGCTTCCATGCCCATATTCCGGTACGCTCCTCCGTTTCCGTCAAACTGCCGTCTTCCGCCTTTCGCGCATTTACAAGAGTCACATATCCCTCATCCGTTTCCGGCTCTTCGTCCAGCAGCTTAAAGACACGTTCCGCTCCGGCAAGGGCCATAATGATACTGTTGAACTGCATACTGATCTGGTTGATCGGCATATTGAAGCTCCTGTTAAAAGTCAGGAAGCTCGCCAGTTTCCCGACCGTCAGCCCGGTCCATCCGTTCAGGGCAAGCACCCCTCCCAGCATGGCACAGAGCACATAACTCATGTTCCCTAACTGGGCATTGATAGGGCCCAGTACATTGGCATAACGGTTCGCCAGGTTTGCATTCTCAAACAGTTCATCGTTCCTGCGCTTAAACTCTTCCAGTGTAAGTTCTTCCCGGCAGAATACTTTCACTACTTTCTGCCCGTTCATCATTTCCTCAATATATCCGTTCAGGTTCCCCAATGCCCTCTGCTGTCCGACGAAATTGCTGCCCGACAACCCGGCCACTTTGCCGCTGGCAAACAGCATTACCGCCACCATCACCATCGTAATCACCGTCAGCGGGACGCTTAAAACTACCATACTGATAAATACGCTGACTATCGTAATGGCGCTGTTGATAAGCTGCGGTATGGACTGGCTGATCATCTGGCGCAGCGTATCGATATCATTTGTATACAGCGACATAATATCCCCGTGGGGATGCTGGTCAAAATAGCGGATAGGAAGGCTCTCCATATGCGTAAACATGGCATCCCGGAAATTGCGCATCATCCCCTGGGTAATCACTACCATAATCCTTGCCTGCGCATAGGCGGCAATAATCCCCACCGCATAGAAGCAGGCAACCCTGATAATAGCGTTTACCAGCCCCGAAAAATCCGGGTTCTCCTGCCCCACCAATGGCATAATGTACTCATCAATCAGCGTACGCGTAAACATAGTGCCCTGCACACTGGCAAGCACCGATACGACAATACAGATCAAAACAACCACCGCGGCCGCCCAGTAATCTTTTAAGACAAATTTCATCAGCCGTTTGAAAAGCCCTTTCGGATCCTGCAGCTTGGGCCTCGGCCCCCTTGCTCCCCGTTGTCCCGGTCCTGGCATCCTACATTCCTCCCTTCTCGTCAAAATCCCCGCCGCCGGCAGTCTGCTGTTCATAGACCTCCCGGTAAATGTCATTGTTCTTCAGAAGGTTTTCCGGCGTGTCAAAAGCATCTATCCTGCCGTCTTCCATCACGATGACGCGGTCTGCATGTTCTATGCTGGAAATACGCTGGGCAATGATGATTTTCGTCGTGCCCGGTATCTCCTGCGCAAACGCCCTGCGGATCTTTGCGTCCGTTGCCGTGTCCACCGCGCTGGTACTGTCGTCAAGGATCAATATTTTCGGTTTCTTTAACAATGCCCTCGCAATGCACAGCCGCTGCTTCTGCCCGCCGGAAACATTGGAACCGCCCTGCTCTATGTAAGTCTGATAGCCCTCCGGCATTTTCTCGATAAATTCATCCGCACAGGCGAGGCGGCATGCCCTCTTACATTCCTCTTCCGAAGCATCCGCATCCCCCCATCTTAAATTGTCGAGGATTGTCCCGGAAAAAAGTACATTCTTCTGCAGCACCACCGATACTTCGTTGCGCAGCGTCTCGATATCATAGGAACGTACATCCTCGCCCCCAACCTGAATGCTGCCCTGGGTTACATCATACAGACGGCTGATCAGGTTCACAAGACTGGTCTTCGCGCTTCCCGTCCCTCCCAGTATGCCGATCGTCTCCCCGGAACGTATCTCCAGGTCAATATCCGCAAGCACGGGTTCCTCGCTCTCCTGCTTATATTTAAAATAAACATGGTTGAAACGGATGCTTCCGTCCGCCACTTCATATTTCGGTTTCTCCGGGTTCGTCAGGCTGCTTTTTTCATTGATCACCTCGCAGATACGCTCCGCGCTGGCCATACTCATCGTCACCATAACGAAAATCATCGACACCATCATCAGGCTCATCAAAATATTCATACAATAAGTCAGCAGGCTCATCAAGTCGCCGGTCGTCATGGTTTCCGCCACAATCATTTTGGCTCCGATATAACTGATGCTGAGTATACAGGTATAAATCGTAATCTGCATCAGCGGACTGTTCAGAGCCAGCACATTTTCTGCCTTTTTGAACAGATTGTATACATTCTGGCTGGCGGATTTGAATTTCTCCACCTCGTGTTCTTCCCTCACATAAGCCTTTACCACACGGATAGCGGATACATTTTCCTGCACACTGGCGTTCAGTGCATCGTATTTTTCAAAAATACTGCGGAAAGTCTTCATCGTCCGCGACACAATGAAAAACAGGCAGCAACCCAGCACAAGCACCGCTATCAAATAGATAGAAGCCACCCTGGGGCTTATGAAAAAAGATAATACCATCGCGCAAACCAGGGAAAAAGGCGCCCTGATACACATTCTCAGAATCATCTGATAGGCATTCTGAATGTTGGTAACATCCGTAGTCAGACGGGTTACAAGCCCCGCCGTGCTGAATTTGTCAATATTAGCAAAAGAAAAGCTCTGGATATTCGTAAACATCGCTTCCCTTAAATTACGGGCAAACCCCGTAGAGGCTTTCGCCCCGAAATACCCGCCGCCGAACCCGGCTGCCAGGGATACTGCCGCCGCCAGCACCATACACCCGCCCATCACATAAATATGGCCCAGGTTCCCCGCCCCGACGCCGTCATCCACTATAGACGCCATCATCAATGGGATCACCATCTCCATAATGACCTCTACCATCATGCAAAGCGGGGTAATAATGCTTGGCGTCTTAAATTCCTTAATTTGTGCACCCAATGTTTTCAGCATAAATTTCCTCCTATTCCAGTTCCACAGGATTCCCACAGGGCACCGGCAGCTTTTTTCCCGTTGCCCTAAGGCACTCCCTCTTTTTAAAACTTTCCGTTCCAGTAACCTTCCTTTCCGAACACCCTAAGGATCCTTAAAGAAATAACCTGATATCTTGCTTGCCTTTTTCTCCGATAGCACCAGGCAAAAATTAGTTACATAGCCCACTATGTGCCTAATTTTTGCCTGGCACTCTCGAAGAAAAATTCTGCGCAATCTTATCATGTTATTTCTTTAAGGCTCCTAATCAAAAGAAGAACATCCGACCCGGAACATGGTCAGATATTCTTCTGCATACCACATGGGGAAAATCCCTGAAACTTTTCCCCGCCTTTTATTTTAGCACATTTGTTTGGAAATATCACCCACTATTTTATAAAACTTATCTAAATTCTTCTCCACTGGGCGCACTTACTGTTCACTCCCAATGTCATTAACTTAAGGTTTCCGGCAAAACTCAAAAGTTTAAGTTTACCAGAAACCAGGAGCCTGTTTTGCTTCCGGAGGGGCCCGTCCTGTCTTTTTGCATCGTTTTGGATGGAGGTTTTACTTAACAGAAAATTCAAAAACCCAGGGGAAAATGGCCATGAATGGCCATTTTAGGCTGTGTTGGGCATGGATGCCCTTCACAGCCGACCCGGCCTGTATCAAAACATATCATCTTCTGTTTAGTAAAACCCCATCCAAATAAGCTGCAAAAAGACAGGACGGGCCCCTCCGGAAGCAAAACAGGCTCCGGCCTGCGAACCATCCCCCACACTTAAGTTAATGACATTGGGAGTGAACAGTAACCTCCACTCGCTGCCGTCCACTCTTTCACACCATAGCTTCAATCAGAAGTTTATCCCCAAGCACCACTTCTTTCGCACCGATTTCTTTCTTCTTATTAAACTTAAAGCTAAGCATATATCCCTTTTTCAGCCCAAAATAATCCAGATAATCCGAAAGCTGCTTTTTCCCCCGCTCATTATAAGCATTCCCCCGCCATAAATCAAAAGTCTCCACAAATTGTGACGCACCTCTTTCGGAAAGCATTTTCCAAACACGCTCTAAAGCAGCCGCAGCTTCTTCGCTATTTTCACAAAAACATGCCCCTTCGGCAGCGCTTTCAGATCCTCTTCCTTCACCGCTTTCAGCTTAATCACCAGGACAAAATACAGGCAGGCGCCTAACGCCACAGCAGCAGCCAGGGAAATCAGGTTCACAAAATATGCCGACCGCATAAACATTTCCAGAAGATAAGACACACCCTCATACACACCGTAAGCCAATGCCCCCATAAGCGCCGCCGACAGCAGAGGCCGCATAAAAGTTTTGTCCACTTCCTGTTTATACTTCAGATATTTCCTCATAAAAACATTATTCAGAATACACATCAGCAGCGAATACAATACCGTAGCCGCCATCACCGCATAGATACCGAAATCCGTATAATAAAGCAGCGGGACAAGCACCGCCGTCTGGGCCGCCAGCGCAATTACCGCATTGATCACAGGCGTATTTACCCTTCCGATCCCCTGAAGCACCGCATTGGTCAGCGTTGACAGGCCGTAAAAAACCACTGTCGCAGCCAGCCCCATCAGCAGTCTGGAAGCAAGTTCCAGGGAACCCTGCTGCGGAAAAAGGGCCATCATCACCGGCCGGGCCAGTACCCCTGTCCCGACAGCGGCCGGAATGGAAATCAGCATCGTCACTTTTATCGCCGAAGCCACCTTTTTCTTCGTCTGCTTTACCGCCCCCTGTGCATAGGCAGAGGCAATGGTCGGTACAATCGCGGAGGACATTGCGGAAGCCAGGGCAATCGGTATATTGGCTATCGTCACCGCTTTCCCTGCCATGATTCCATATGTAACCGTAGCCGTCACCTCGTCCATCCCCTTCAGATACACCATCATCCTCGCATATACCGTCTGGTTCAGCGACGTCGTCAGATTATAAATACAAGTGCTTAAAATAAAGGGTGTCACCACCGACATCATCATCCTGAAAATATCCCTGTAAGATGCCGTCGCCTTTGTCCTGTCATTATCGATCCTTCTTTTTATCATCTTCCTGTTCAACAGGTAAATAGCAAACATAAACACCAGGGCAATCAGCACTCCCGACCCGGTGCCCAGCGCGCTCCCGATAGCGCCGTACATCGCCTGTGTACTGCTGTCCGCCCCCTGGGCCGCCGCCATGCCCATCAGCCCGTATGCCGCCCCCATACTGACCGCCGCATTCAATATCTGTTCTAAAATCTGTGAAAAAGAAGTCTGGAGCATCGTCTGATGTGCCTGGAAATACCCGCGTAGCACTCCAAGCAGCCCGTACAGAAAAATGGTAGGGGCAAAAAAACGGAGTACCGTAACAGAATTTCCCATGACAAAAACAGGCGCCCATAGAAACAAAACAAGACTTGCCGCTCCCCCGACTACCATAACATAAACAAGCGCACATTTGAAAATACGCTGCGCGTTACGGTATTCTTTCAGCGCAAGTCTTTGGGCAAGCACCTTTGCAATTGCCGATGGTATACTGTAAGAGGAGACAAGGAGGATAATGGTATATATATTGTAGGCCGTGTTGTAGTAACCATTCCCCTCATCCCCTATAATCCCGGTCAGCGGGCTTTTGTACAGCAGCCCAATCACTCTGCAGAGTATGGACGCCGCTGCCAGTATACCCGCCTGCATTATAAAACCGTTCTTCTTCCCGCCGTCCCGGGACCTTTTCTTGTCAGACATAAATGAATCCGTCCTTCTATCCTATCAGCCAGTCATACATTTCCTGATATTTCTTTGCCGAAACATGCCATGAAAAATCAGCCGCCATACCGCGGTCAATCATCTTATTCCATTCCCGCTTCTTATCATAATAAATACGCTCCGCATACCGGATAGCCGCCAGCATTTCATGTGCGTTATAATTGGTAAAACTAAAACCCGTCCCCGTATTCTCGTATTCATTATAAGGCTCTACCGTATCCTTAAGGCCGCCTGTCTCCCGCACGATAGGCACCGTGCCGTAACGCAGCGACATCAACTGGCTCAGACCGCAGGGTTCGAACAACGACGGCATCAGGAACGCATCGCTGGCTGCGTAAATCTTGTGCGACAGCGCTTCCGAATAGTAGATATTCGCCGAAACCTTATTATTATATTTCCAGGCAAAATGGCGGAACATATTTTCATAACGCTCTTCCCCTGTCCCCAGTACCACAATCTGGACCGCATCCTGGCATATCTCGTCCATCATATAATTAATAAGGTCAAAGCCCTTCTGGTCTGTCAGCCTCGACACAATACCGATCATCATCTTCTTGTCGTCCTGCTCCAGCCCAAGTTCAGACTGCAGGGCACGCTTATTCTTAATCTTCTCCTTGCGGAAATTCATCGCATTATATTTAAAGTCAATATACTGATCCGTCTCGGGATTGAAATCATCGTAATCCACACCGTTTACAATACCGCGCAGATCCCCGCTCCTTGCCTGCAGCAGGCCGTTGAGGCCCTCGCCGTAAAATTCCGTCTTAATCTCTTCCGCATAGGTATCGCTGACCGTCGTAATGGCGTCCGCATACACCAGGCCGCCCTTTAACAGGTTCGCGTCCTTGTAAGCTTCCAGCTTATCCGGCGTAAAGAAATAATCCGGCAGGCCGGTAATGGACTTCACCGTCTTTACATCCCATTTCCCCTGGAATTTCAGGTTATGGATCGTCATAATGGTCTTTATGCCGCGGAAAAATTCATTCCCCTGGAAACGCTCTTTCAGATAAACCGGCACAAGGCCTGTCTGCCAGTCATGGCAGTGGATGATATCCGGCCGGAAATCAATCAGCGGAAGCGCGGACAAAGCCGCCTTCGAGAAGAAAGAAAACTTCGTAATTTCATCCAGCGCATTGTCACTGTACGGACGGAACCCGGAAAACATCATTTCATTATCAATGAAATAATAAGTCACGCCGTCCACCTCGGCCTCCATAATCCCGACATACTCGTTTTTCCAGTTAAAATCCATATAAAAATGGGTTTTGTAGGCCATTTTATCTTTCATCTCCTGCGTCATGCAGGTATACTTCGGAATCATGACCCTTACATCAAAATATTCCTTATCAATACATTTCGGCAAAGACCCAATCACGTCCGCCAAACCTCCCGTTTTGATAAACGGCAAACCTTCCGATGCGACAAATAATACTTTTTTCATTTTATAAGTGCTCCTTCCTCAGCTTACGGATTTATGCATCCGCCCAAACCCGCGGTTGAAAGGATTACTCCTCCCAACCCTGTATTTCCAAATATATTTATGGATATTATACATCATTTGAGAAGGGTTTAAAAGAAGTAATTGTTAAATTTTACATCTTTCTTGCATATTTTACGGGAAAATACCTTTATTTAATTAAAAACCTTTTCCTTTTATTTTTTATACTGCAGTCTTATTTTATCTGCAATCAGGGCTATAAACTCCGAATTTGTCGGCTTCCCCTTTCCGGTATTGATGGTATAGCCGAACATCGCATCCAGCGTCTCCATTTTCCCCCTGCTCCACGCCACTTCTATGGCATGGCGGATAGCGCGCTCCACCCTGCTTGGCGTCGTCTGGTACTTTTTTGCAATAGACGGGTACAGCACCTTGGTGATGGAATTGAGCATTTCGTTATCCTCCACGGACATCATAATCGCCTCCCGCAGATATTGATACCCCTTGATATGCGCCGGGACGCCGATCTCATGGATAATATCCGTCACATCCTTTTCCAGATCCCTCTCCCTGTAAACATTCTTTGCCGCAGTATCCTGCCCTTCCGCGGAAACCTCCTTCTGATTAGACGGCACCGTAATCATAATCTGAAATTCCTTATCCATGTTCATCAGATCTCCCAGTATTTTATAAACCCCTTCACTATCCTTTGTCGATGTCAGATTCAGTTGTTCCATACCAAACCATGCTCCTTTCCCAACCTGAGGGCCCAATGCCAAAACACTGAAAAACACCAGCAAAATTCCGCTGTCCCCCGACTTTTTTCTTCGCCGGTATCCGAAAATCCAAGGCAACCGATATGAATTTCCAAATACTGCTACCGTCTATTATAAAGGAACATTATTTGAGTATTCAAGCGTTAGGCATCGCGGGAAAAGACAGTGCGGGGCCGAAATGAATCATAATGAATTTGCATTATTATAATGCATATACTGCAAATACAAAATTACATGTTATGTGATAGTATATAGGTGTGCCAGAGATGGCACAATGTAAAATTCCCCTTTTACATGGAAAGGCATCTGCTTAGCAGATGCCTTTTTGTGTATTCTTTTATTCTCCTAATCCGGATAAGCAATGCCCGGTTGACGGGCCTGTGAACCGCCGGTTGTTTTACACCCATGTTTTCCTGTTATACAATAATTACAGAACAGAAAGGAGCCGAAAAATATGATTAATAAAACCACGGAACTGCAGCAGATCGGCAGCAGGCTGTCTGTCTGCCGGCAAAACAGAAATATGACACAGGAAGAACTGGCAAACCGTCTTGGGATCACTTCACAAGCCCTGAGCAAATGGGAAAGGGGGCTTAGCCTCCCGGATACTTCCATGCTGCCCGATATCGCACGCATACTGGAAATCAGTACCGATTATCTACTCGGCATCAGCCACCCGCAAAACCCCGGCGAAAACGGCCGCAACGGACTCCTGGACATGGACATCATCGGAGAAAACCTGAGAAATTCATCGGAACCCCTTGAACTTATATTCGGAAAAGAATGGATTCCGCTTTTTCTGGATCAAAAATACAGGGAAGAAATAAAAGACCTGCGGATTGCACTCTCCCGCGAAGGGTTCCTGCTGCCCGTCTTCCGGATCAGGGATGAACTGAGACTGGAAGAAAACGAATTTATGATCCTGTCCTACCACAAGGTCCTCTACTCCGAAGCACTTTCCCCGGATCACGAAGACCCCCTGCACTACATCATTACTAAGCTAGGGGACTGTATCCGTGAAAAATACTATGAGATTTTAAACCCGGATCTGTTAAAAGGGCTGGTAGATAACTTGAAGATAAAATATCCGGTTTTGATAGAAGGGATTATCCCCGAAAAAATATCCTATCATATGCTGACAGACATGGTAAAACGTATTCTGCGCAAAGGCGGCCCGATCTCCGGCCTCCCGAAAATCATTGAAGCCATGGCCGGCGTGCCGATAGGCCCCGGGAATATTCCCGCTGAAGAATTGGAAGACAGAATCCTGTCGGAAGTCAAACCTTCTTCCCTGGAACAGCCTTTATTCCTCCGTTAGGCCCCATTCGGGCAGGGTTTTGCAGTTGGCTTTTTCTTCCACTGTGCAGCCAGGTGCTGCCGGGAGGGTACAGGGCGCCAACCGCACAGGCGGAAAACTTTCCCCCGCCTGCCCGCCGGGCGCCCGTCAGCCCCTGCCGCCATATTTCTATACCGTTAATCCAACCATCCAGTTTACCCATCCGCTGACTGTAGAGGAACGCCGCACAAATGTACTCATACTCTCTACTTTATACAGGCCGGACTTCTTCATAATTTCAACAATCGACGGCGTATCCGGCATGGAACCCGTTTCCGCGTAAAGATGGAATGTGTCCCGGAAAACCCGGTGCCGCAAAATAGCTTCGCAAAAAGCCAACTGCCGCTGTTTATAATTCAAATTCATAATACGTTTCCCCGACGGGCTCAAAGAATATACCGGTTTCCGCCCGTCTTCATAATGCTTTTCGAGCAGTCCCAGATATCTCGCGGCATCCGTGTAATAATTGGTCTGCCGTATGTCAAAAGCATATTCTTCCGTAACCTGTTCGCGGCTCAATTCCTGCGTGTCCAGCAATTCGCAAAGATTGATAACACGTTCAAAACGGTTCGCCTGCGGAAAGGAGATATCGGGTTCCGGAACGATCCGGGAACGGGAAGCAACATCCTTTAAATCCGGAAGCCCTATCGCCGTATCCTCGATCGAGTAATTCCTGTGTTTTACAAGTACAAGGGAATTATAAGAATGCGGATCCTTAAATTCATACTCATAGAGACTGAATATCCCGTTGGAATAAACAAGAAAAACCGGCCGGACTTTCTTCGACACACGGCCGCCCCATACCCGGAATGGGTAATACAACTGCCGCACAAGAAAATCCTCGGATAAATCCCGTTTAGCCTCAAGCAGCGAAAGGCTGTGAACCCCTTCGAATGCTGCGTCTATCTCTATTTGGGAATTAACTACGGAAACTTCCGTCGGGGCCAATGTTGAAGAATTCCTGATTTCGAAATCAAATCGCCCCGATCCCATACGCCCGGATACCGTAGGATAAAGAATATCCTCCCCCAGAAAATCCGCAAGCATCCCCGAAGCCAGCGCACAATTTATGGCAATCGCCTCGCTTGGGATATTATTCGCGTCAAGGCTTTGGAGATTCGGCGGCAAAGAAACCTGTGTAACGGATTTATCCAGTGTCTCAAAAGGCTGATACGCATCAAAATGGGAAATTATATAATCCCCCCGCGAGATCGGCAAAATCGCAAGGTTATGCTCCGCAAAAATATGCGGCAGATTAATATTGTGATCAAATTTTGCCATTAACCGGGGTTCACGGTATTCTTTTATTCGGGATGCCGAAATAATAAACTTCCCGTCCGCTTCAACACGCGGCAGAATCTTATACTTTTCAAATAAAGCTTCCCACGCTATATCATTCCGGCTCTTTGCCTGCTCACCCATAATTCCTTATCACCACCTCGTCAACATGCCCGCGCTTTGCGGCATTGGAATTAACAGCCCGCTTCGCTTTTACTATAGTAATGTTATAAGCGGCATACTGTTCCCTTATAAAATCCGTTGCGGAATTAGAGAGCATAAACCGGATCCCCCGCCGATCCAGCTCATCGCAGCACCGGCGCAGGCGGATCTGCTCCGAACGGTCAAAACCGCCCTTCGTATACCCCGTGAAATTAGCAGTATCGGAAACCGGATCATACGGCGGATCCAGATAAACAAAAGTACCCTTTGCCACCTCCCCAAGCACTTCCTCATAATCCCTGCTGCCAAAAACCATCCGCGCCCTCCGGAAATAAGCGCTGACGGCCTTTAATACGGGGGCATTTACAATGTTAGGATTTTTATAGTGCCCGAAAGGGGTATTGAATTCACCGGCATTATTTACCCGGAAAAGTCCGTTGTAGCATGTCTTATTCAAAAAAATAATCCGTGCGGCTTTCTGCACTTTGTCCAGCCGTGCATACTGCTCCTTATCCCTGTCCCAATCCCTGACACGGTAAAAATGCCCCTCCTCATTCGGATGCCCGCTTAAAGCCTGGATAAGCTCATCCACATTATCCCTGATAACCTCATACATCTGCATAAGTTCCGCATTAATATCATTCACATATGCGATATCCGGCTGCAGTTCAAACAAAACGGCGCCGCCGCCCAAAAACGGTTCGCAATAAGACGTGACACACTCCGGAAACAACGGCGTTAAATCAGCCAGGAGCTGCCTTTTTCCGCCAACCCATTTTACAACGGGCGCAACAAGACGATCTTTCTGCATAACCTGCCCCTCTTCCCTTTTTATACTGCACACTAGAGCTCCAAACGGCTTCCATCCCAATGCAGATCTTTACCCTTCCACTACCTGCAGTCCCCAGGCCGGCAGCAGCCCATGCCCGCCTGCGGCCACCTTTTCCCCGGACAAAAGTTCCGTCCCGTCCGCGGCATACTGCACCTCCTGCCCCTGCCCGGAATAATTAAAATAAAACCGTACCGTCTTCCCGAAGCCATTCGTCCCCTTTCTTACAATCACCGGGAAACGGTTCCCCATGCCTTCCGCCGGCGCTATGCCCGCATCCTGAAATGCCCCGGATAAAATCTTCGCAAGCCCATCCTCCCCCGTCATACATCCGATATAATACGCCTGCCCTTTCCCGAAGCTGTTCCTCGTCACAGCGGCATATTCCCCCCAGTTGCCATGCCGGTAGGAAGCCAATACCTTTGCGGTATCCGGAATCAGCAGTTCCATGAACGCCTTCACCTGCGCGATGTCCTCTTCCCTGGCTGCTTCCCACGCAAGCTCCACCTCCTTCGGGAAAGTAAACTGATGGTAATGGACGCCAAGGCAGTCCCTTATAATACGCGGCTGGATCTCATGGCTTACCTTCACATTCTCATCCGTAAAGGCGCTCTTAAACGTGGCAACCAACGTACCGCCCTCTTCCACATACCGGTTCAGCTTCCCAAGCAGGCTGTCCGGCACGGAATAAAGGGCCGGGACAAGGATCAGCTTATACTGCCCGAAATTTTCCGATTCCGGCCACAGGAAATCACACTCCACATTCCTTTTATACAGTGTGTCGTACATCCACCGCACCACATCATTATACTCCACGACCTCACCGCCTGCCGGCCCTGCCCCTGCCGTAATGCCGAACCATTTCAATGCCGTCAATGCCTCATTGCTCACTAAAATTGCCGCTTCGTTCTTCTTTTTCAAATGTACCAGGCGGCTCCCGATTTCCTGAAACTCCTTCCCTATCGTACATGCCTCCAGGTAAGTGGCGTTTTCCTGGAAATCCTGGCTTAACAGCCCCTTCCAGTAAGTCTCAAAGGCATTATGCAGGGAATGCCAGTGCCAGTACATAACACTGTCGGCCCCCGACGCGATATGGCTGTACGCCTGCAGGCGAAGCTGCCCCTTGTACGGCAGCCATCCCGGGAACCCCTGCGCCTCCGTCTCCAGAAGCAGATAATTGTCCTGCTTTAGGGAACGCACCATATCCCCGCCGAACGCAATCTCCGCCCCCGTCAGGCTGTCCTGCGTGGGATGGTAAATATCCACCCCGGCTATACTGAGTTTCTTTGCCGCGCTGAAATGATCCACATTCGGCTGCACGCCGTAGGAATACCCGCGCCAGTCGAAATCAAAATTGTGTGTGACAAACTGATCCTCCCTGCAGTACTCCCTCACGATATCCGCCTGCCAGCCCAGATATTCCGTCACAAGCATCCTCTGGAATTTCTCAAATTCCGCCCCCAGGCTCCCGTTAATGGTTCCCCGCACATCCGGGAAATCCTCCCAGGCATTGATCCGGTTGCTCCAGTAATCCAGGCCGAAGGCCGCGTTCAAAGCCTCCAAGTCCCCCTGGAATTTCTCCCTGAGATACTTCACAAAGCGCTCCTGCACATTTTTCCCTGCCGTCCCATAATGCTTCGTCTCATTATCAATCTGGAAACCGATCACACATTTGCGGTGTGCAGTACGCTTCATCAGCTCCCGGATTACACGCTCCGCATAATACCGGAATACCGGGTGGGTGATATCCATAATCTGCCGCGCTCCGTATCTGCCGCGCCCGTTCGCGGTTTCCGCCAGCACTTCGGGATAGGACTTCACCATCCAGGTCGGGACCGCATAAGTAGGCGTCCCGATAATCACATGGATCCCCGCCTCTTCCATGGCGTCCATAACCCTCTCCACATGGGAAAAATCAAATACGCCTTCCTGCGGCTCGCAGGTACTCCATGTAGACTCCGCAATCCGCACCGTATTGATGCCTGCCTTTTTCATCATCCGCACATCTTCACTTAACCGCTCACAGGGCATATATTCATCATAATATGCCGCCCCGAACAAAATCCCGTCCATTTCTTATCCTTTCCCGCCTGAAATCAGCACATCCCTTTTCTGCTGCATTTTCCAGATACCGTTTTTCTCTTTCCCCCCGCATTTTACCCGAAATCACGACCGCGCCGCAAGTCCCCGCACCTGATATGCCAAATCCGGCCTGTTCGTAATCACTGCCGTGACGCCGGCTCCAAACAGCATCTCCATATCCGCCTGCTCATTTACGGTCCACACCCGCACATCCAGCCCTGACTCCAGGTACTGCTTCAGGAAATCCGCCATTTTCACATGATATAGCGCCGGGTGCAGCCCATGTACCCCATGTTTCCGCGCATAACCCGCCACATCCAGCATAACGTCTCCAAACAGCCACGCCGTCCTGGCCTCCGGGGCAAGCTCCTGTATCCTGCTGATACTGTAATGGTTGAAAGAAGAATAAATCACCCTGTCCTCCATCCCCTCTTCCCTTACCAGGCGCACCACCTTTTCCTCCATCTGCGGATACCAGTAAATCCCTGTCTTCAATTCAATATTAAGCTTCATTTCCCACGGCCTGATCATCTGAAGAACTTCCCGCAGGGTAGGAATGCCCTCACTCCCATACCCTTCCATCCCATTGCCGAAAGAAAACGCCCTCAGCTCTTCCAGGGTAAAATCACCGACAGCGCCCTTCCCGTTGCTGACGCGGTCAATGGTTTCGTCATGGATTACCACAACCTCCCCGTCTTTTGAAAGCTGGACATCCAGTTCAATCCCGTCCGCCTTCTGTTCCTGTGCCAGCGCAAATGCCGCCATTGTATTTTCCGGGGCATACTGGCTCGCCCCTCGGTGCGCAAATATTTCCGTATACATATCCATTCCTCCTTCAAACCAGCCCTATCTTCCCTGCTGCTCCCCTTTTTCCTTCTCCGGAATTTTCCAATTTTTCCATATCCCGCAACTTCGCAATTTTTCCATGTCCCGGAACTTTCCAATTTTTCCATGTCCCGATACTTTCTAATTTTTCCATGTCTAAAGGACCATATGTAAATAACCTATGCCGTTTGGCCTGTCTTTTTCTCCGATATCAAGTGTTCCTAAAGAGATTATATACTGACCGCCTGTAGAACACAAGTAAAAAAATGCCTTCCATCCGGAAAGCATTTTTCAAACACGCTCTAAAGCAAAAGCCTCGCCGTTTTTCACAAAGACAGTTCCTGCTTATCCACATTCTATTTTAAGACCAACGCCAATATAAATCGGCTTTGTGGTAAAGTCAACTGATAATGCAATTATGTTCAGTTCATAAAACAGGCTCGATGAATTCCTTTATCAGTTCTATTCTATCCCCTGCTTTGGGTACAAAGAGAGCCGCCATAGAAATCACCAGCTTTTTCTTTGTGTTTACATAAATGATGTTGCCGCCATCCCCCATCGCTGCATAACCATCCTCATTTACCCACCAAAGGTATCCATAGGGCAGGTTTTCTTTTTTCCATCGGCTGTGTTCTCTCGTGCTGTCCTCTATCCATTTTGAGGAAATGATCTGCTTCCCCTCCCACATACCGCCATTCAGATATAACTGCCCGATCTTTGCCATATCCATGGGTGTAAGCGTAAGCCCCCAGCCTGCCGCATGAATCCCCACAGGGTCAGTTACCCACCCGCTAATATCTGTAGACTGGTTAAATGCTAATTGCTCCTCTTTGCTTTCAAACAACAAATTGTTTTCCACTTTTATCCCAAGCGGTTCAAATAAATTTTCTGCAGCAAAATCCAATACGGACTGTCCTGTTGCTTTCACTAAAATCCCCGATAAAATATCCGGTCCAATCAACGGGGCATATCGGAATACTCCTACCTTCCCACGGCCGCCTAATAAATCAAGTGAAAATTTTACCCAGTCACCGCTTGTAAAGTACTTTATATAAGGTGCAAAAAAACGGTATTTATAAGGTGCCGTCATGGTCAGCATATCTTTTAGTGTAATATTCTGTATTTTTTTCTCTCTCCTTTTCACCTTATATTCCGGAAAGTAATCCAGCACTTTCTCTTCCATATTTTTTATGTATCCTTTATCCAGAGCAATCCCAATCAATATTGAAATAATGCTTTTGGTCACGGAATAGATGTGAACACGGCTATTCGCTGTGCAGCCCTTAAAGTATTTTTCACAGGATACAACGCCATCTTTTATTATGACGATACCTGTGGTATTTCCATATTTGCTGCTTATAATCTGTTCCAACTCTTTCACTCTTATCTGATCCATACTTTCTTCCTCTCATGCATTTCACATCATCTGCTTGCCATTTCGGTCCTTTGAAACCCTCTTTTTAACCGGATAATAGACCTCCGTAACAAGTTCGCTTTCCTTTGAAACCTCTGTCGGATCTGTTACATATACCTCATACAACGCATTGCTGTTTTCATAGCCTTCCCTTTCCGCCCATTCTATTTGTCTTGCATAAACGGAAGAAAAATGTAAATAAGAACCCTGTACTACTGTTTTCAAACATAATCCAGGGCAGAAATCCCTTGTTCCGGTTGCATACTCCTTTATAGGGATTGCAAACTCTGTATCTAATCCAAACGGGGTATACTCATCACCATGAAACAGTACCATTGGCGGAGCAGCCGCTGTCAGTTTCTTCTCTTCCATTTTCCGAAATAGTTGCCCAAAGCATGTACCATATTCCTCTGAAAACTCATGTTCTAAAACATTCTTTCGTATCGACAGAAGATACATCATCGGTATCTCGACTAGCCGTACATCAATGCTTTCCATATAGGACATGACGGATTTTCCGTTTCTCAAATTTAATATATCACTGTCTATCCGGTGCATTGTATCTTCAAACTTCTGTACCTTTACCGCAATCTCCTTTTTCTTTTTATTAAGTGCGGTAAAAAGTACCTCATCCATCTGTTCTTCCGAATCCAAAATTGATTTGATTTCTTCCAAAGAAAAGCAATAATCCTTCAGACGATTAATCAGCAGCATTTTCTCCAATTGTTCAATGGAATAATACCGGTAGCCATTTTCCGGATTGATTTCATCCGGCAGTATCAATCCTATTTCAGCATAATATCTAAGCGTTTTTGTAGATACCCTGCATATGTTTGAAAATTCTCCAATTGTAAGCATATGCGAACCCTCCTTCCAT
>CANDKY010000020.1 GCA_947385425.1 uncultured Lachnospiraceae bacterium
CGGATTGAGATATATGGTCTGCAGCACCCCGGGAAGCTTAAGTTAATGACATTGGGGTCTGATCCGCCGACCCTATACCCCCTCTTTTTCCTGATCGATCATAAGTTTTAAAATAGCCACATCCGTTGACTTCATACCCACTCTGCCCACATAACCCATATTCCGGATAGTATCTTCCACATCATCCTGCACCAGCCCTTCCCCCGGCTTAAAGCAGTGCTGTGCATTTTCCAGCATATAAGCCATAATAGCCGCATCCACGGAGGAAGCGATCTTGGCCGCGCAGGAAGATTTCGCCCCGTCGCAGACCACCCCTCCCATATTTGCTATGGTGTTGGTGATAGTCCGGGATACTGCCTCATAGTCCCCGCCGTACAGCCAGGTAATGGCTGCGCCTGCGCCGCACGCCGCGCTCACCGCACCGCAGTAAGCCGACAGACTTCCGATATATTTTTTCTGATGGATAGCCACCAGATTACTGACCGCCAGCGCCCTGTACATCTTTTCCTCCGGCGCCTTCAGCTCTTTGGCATATTCAATGACAGGCAGGGAACAGGCCATCCCCTGGTTCCCGCTTCCAGAATTAATCACCACCGGCATAGCGCATCCGTTCATCCTGGCATCCGATCCTGCCGCCGCCTTTGCCTTTGCCCTGATCTTTATATCATCCCCGTAAGCCGCCAGCAGCGTCCTTCCCACTTCTGCGCCGTAATGGTTCTTCAGCCCCTCTTCCGAGATAGCCGTATTCATTTCCACCTGACGGCCGATCACTTCTTCCATGTCTTCCATCTTGACTTCTTCCGCAAAAGCCAGAATATCCTTCACATTCAAAAGCGCCCTTTCATCCTCCTTTTTCTCCGGCGCCTCTTCCTTTTGGCAGGAAAACAAAATCTCCCCGTCTCTTTCCACCCGTTCCACCCGGGTATGCTTTTCGGAAAGTACCACTTTCACAAGATGGCCGTCTCCGGCCATCTCCACACGGATATACAGGTTTTCCACCCCTTCTTCCAGGTGGCAGGTACAAAAACGCTTTTCCAGAAGACCTCTTGTTATCTCCTGTTCCTTTTCCGTCACGTCCCCGAGCACTTCCAGCCTTTTCTCCGGGCGTCCCACCACAGCCCCCAGCACCGCGGCGGCTTCTATCCCGTGCATCCCCCCTGAGTTGGGGACGGTTACGCTCTTTACATTCTTAATGATATTCCCGCTGCAAAAAACATCCATGTGCTCCGGCAGGGGGCCGAAAACCTTCCTCGCTATCGCCGCCCCGTAAGCAAGGGCGACAGGTTCCGTACAGCCCAGCGCCGGCACCAGTTCCTCCTTTAAAATCCTTAAGTAACTCTGATACACCCTCTCATCCATACTTTCGTCCCTTTCTAAAGCCTGGCGTATGTTTTAAAATTGCCTTTTTTGATCCAAAGCCTCCGCAGGCGGGCACCTGCCCTAGAGCGTGTTTAAAATCTCACTTTCACAAACTGTGGCGCACATCCGGCAAAAAGAAGATTTTAAACAGGCTCTTACGGCAACAGTTTTCCTGCCGCAAGGTACATCTCATACCATTCCTCCCTGGTCATGCATACATCGGAAGCCTTGCTGATATCCTGCACTCTCTTTGCGCTGGTACTGCCCACGATAGTCTGAATACCTGCCGGATGGCGCATAATCCACGCAACGGCGACTGCATTGGGCGTTACCTGGTATTTTTGCGCCAGACGGTCCATCACCTCATTGAGCCTGGGGAATTTCTCATTTCCGATAAACACTCCTTCAAACATTCCGTACTGGAAAGGCGACCATGCCTGGACAGTCATTTTCTTCAGCCTGCAGTACTCAATCACACTGCCCTCCCGGCTGCATCCCGCATCATTATGGATATTCACATTAAACCCCCCATCGATAGTCGGACAGTGCGCCACGGAAAACTGAATCTGGTTCACGCATACCGGCTCCTCCAGACAACTGTTTAACAGTTCGATCTGCATCGGATTGTGGTTGCTGACGCCAAAGCAGCGCACCTTTCCTTCCTTCTTCAAAACCGAAAACGCTTCCGCCACTTCCTCCGGCTCCATCAGCGCATCGGGACGGTGCAGGAGCAGAATATCAATATATTCGGTGTTAAGCCGCTTAAGGCTCCCGTCCACGGACTTAAGTATATGTTCTTTGGAAAAATCATAACAGATACCGGGGCGGATTGCGCACTTGGTCTGAATTACCATCCTGCCGCGCAGTTCAGGCGTCAGCACCTTTCCAAACTCCGCTTCCGCTTCTCCCCCCGCATAAATATCCGCATGGTCAAAAAAGTTCATCCCCGCTTCCATGGAAACATCAATAAGCTCCCGTACTGCCTTACTGTCCGCAAGGCTTGTAAGCCTCATACAGCCAAGGCCAACCGCTGAAACCTCCGGTACATTTTTGTTAATACGAATCATTTTCATTATTTACCTCTTTTCCGCGCATTTTTACGCCTATGTTATTTGTTATTTCCTTACAGACATCTGATACTTTTTCGGTGTCATCCCTGTCTCCTGCTTAAAAAAGCGGATAAACTGCGAAGTATCGTTGTATCCTGTCATGGAAGCCACCTCCGTAACCGAAAAATTTTCTTTCTCCAGAAGTTCCTTCGCATGCGCCATCCTGACCTGCCGCAGGAACGCCGTAAAACTGATCCCTTTCTTTTCCGCAAAAAGATGGCTCAGGTAATCCTGATTCATAAAAAGGACCTTCTCCGCCAGCTCCTTCAAGGATATATCCTGATTATAACGCTCCAGGGCATATTCCGTCAAAATATCCGCGATCTCTTTTTTGCCCCCGCTCCCGGCCCTGCATCCCATCCGGCATATATTTTTGCTCACATTCCTCAAAAAATGCTCCATATCGTCCAGAGAGCCGAAACGCAGGATACCGGCATGCGTCCTGTCCATATTTTCCCTTTCCTGCCGGTTTTCCCCGATTGACTGGTAAAACAGGAGGATCAGCCTGGAATACAGCAGTTCCAGACATTCCGCCTTCACCCTCCCCTGCCGCCTCAGTTCCTCAAAAACCGCCCGGATAATATTTTCCGTCCCCCTTTCATTCCCATTCCGCAAAGCCTCTGAAAACGCATCTTCCCTGGCTTTCGTAAGATAATAGCTCTCTGCAGGCTCCATTTTTAATTTCTCCGAAAAATAAATCCCCTCGCCGTATATCTTATATTTCAGCGCATCTTTCGCTTCCCAGAATGCGATTTTGAGCTTTCCGGCCTCCGTGTAGGCTTCGCTTACCCCCATGCTTGCCGGGTATCCCTTTTCACTCAACAGCTTACAAAGCTTTCTCCAAAAAAAGCAGTTTTCCTCGGGCACCGTCACCAGCGCCCAGATATCAAAATCCATTTCCAGAAAACGGAACCGGCTCCAGAATGCACCTCCGTAAATCCTTTCTATCTTTGCCAGGAAATCCTGCCGTTCCGGTTTCCTATCCCGGAACTTCACTGCCGTAACCTGGTAGGCATGGTACACCTTACGGAACATTCTTTCTTCCACAAAACCGGAATAGCTTTCTTTCCTGATACTGTTTGCGATGAACTGTGTGACAATATCCTGGCCGGTAAGCAGCGCTTCCTTCTTTTCTTCCCGATTCTTCTGCACAAACTTGTCCAGACACTCGCCAAGCGCCTCGTTCTCAACGGGCTTCAGCAGATAGCCCGATGCCCCATGGGTCAGGGCCGAACGCGCATACTCAAAATCCGAATAAGCACTGATAATCACCACCTGCGTCCGCATATCCTCTTCCCGTATTTTTTCCAGGAGCCCAAGGCCGTCCATCTTCGGCATACGGATATCCGTTATCACCAGCTCCGGCCGGTGTTCTTTAAAAAGCGCCTCTCCCTCCTCCCCGTTGGAAGCCTGCCAAATAAGAAACTGCCCCTGGCTGTCATATTCCCTGATCTGCTTAACCAGGGATTCCCTCGCATACAATTCGTCCTCCACTACCAGAATTTTAACCATCCAATACCTCCTTCGGGATTTGCAGGCGTGCCCAAACCATTACTTTTATTCAACCTTTCACAGAGCCTGCTGTCAACCCTTTGATAATATATTTTTGCCCCAGGCAGTAAATTATAAGCATCGGAAGCATTGCCAGCAGGTATGCGGAAAACGCCAGCGTGTAATTGAACGAATACTCTGTCTTAAAGTTATACTGGAACAGCGGGAGTGTCCAGATATTTTTTGTCCTGTTCAGTATCAGCAAAGGCAGCATAAAGTCATTCCATATCCAAAGTGTATCCATAATCAGCAGTGTCGAGATCATAGGCTTCACAAGAGGCAGTACAATCCTTACGTAGGTCTGGAACACACCGCACCCGTCTATCTGTGCCGATTCCTCGATTTCATAGGGTAATCCCCTGATATAATTCACAAATAAAAACACTCCCTGCGTAAGGCTGAATGCCGCATACAGCACAATCAGGCCCTCATGGTTTAACAGGTTCAGCCTGGTCATCATCTTTGTAACCGGAAGCATGATAACCTGGGACGGGATAAACAGGCCCATCAGCAGATAGAAATATATGGTTTTGTAATATTTCCGCTCAAAGTTCCGGGCAACAGCGTACGAGACGGAGGGCACCAAAAGCAAAATAAGCGCCACCGATATTACGGTTATTTTTAAGGAGTTGCGCAGGAAAACCCAGTAATTGCTGTTGGTAAACAGCTCGTTAAAGTTATCCGGCCTCAGTGTGGAGGGAAGGGCGAAAAAATTTCTCCCGGCCTCCTCCAGGCTCTTAAAAGAGTTGATCACTACAAGGTAAAGCGGAAACAAAATCAACGCAAGCCCGCAGGCTATCAGGATATTGCGGAAAAATTTCCAAACCGCCGCATCGCTTTTTACTCTCATCCGTCCGCACCCCCCTTACTGGTCAGTTTTAACTGGGTCAGCGAGAAAACCGCCACCATTACAAACAATATGCAGGCTTCCGCATTTGCCGCCGAGAACCTCAGGTTCTTAAAGGCATCGTTGTAAATTAAGATACCGATCACCTCCGTAGCGCGGACCGGGCCGCCGCCTGTAAGCGCATAAGGATAATCGAAGGAGGTAAAACCCTGCTTAACCGTCAGCACCAGGTTAACCGTCACCGTGGGAAGCAGCCAGGGCATTGTAATATAGCGGAACCTCTGGAACGCCGTAGCCCCGTCTATCTTCGCCGATTCATACTGCTCATCCGGTATCTGCTGCAGCCCGGCGATAAAAATAACGGTAGGCATGGCAACCGCCTGCCAGGTCTGCACGAACACTACCGCCGGGAGGGCCGTTTTGCCGGTCATCATAAGGCTCTGGGAGAGCCGCTCAATCCCCAGCGCCTGCCCGATAAGCGGGACCATCCGGTAAAAAAGCTGATCCCATATAAGCGCAATGGTCACGCCGCCAATCATGGCAGGGACGAAAAAAACTGATTTCAGCAAAGTCCTGAAGCGCTTCAGGGAGTTAAGGGAAACTGCCAGCAGCAACGACGTTAAAATTACCCCGGCCACAAGCCTTATGCTGTAATTCAGCGTAGTCTTCATGGAATTCCAGAAATTCGGATTTTTTAAAAGCTGTATATAATTTTTGAAGCCGACAAAATCATATTCCTGTGACATCCCATCCCAGTTTGTAAAACTGTATTTCACCCCGTTGATTACGGAAACCACATAAAAAAATGTGTAGAGCACAACAGGAATGACGGTAAAGGAAAAGAAAACATATTTGCCGGGTATACCTTTTGTCTTTTTCGTACGGTTCATAACACCATCCTTTCCGGAGAACCCAGCCGGATTTTGCAATCCGCGCTCCGTCTATGGAAAAACCGGCGGCGGAAGCCATGCCCCGCCGCCTCAAATTTATCCTGCCTGATTTTATCCCAAAGAGGTTATTCCGCAGATGTGACCGCGATGGATGCGTCCATATCCTTTAATACCTTGTCCACATCCTGTTCCGCCCAGAAACCCTGCACAACGTTGTAAATGTCTGTCGCAATATTGTTGTTGATTGTGGAAGCCATCCAGTCATGCACACGGCCGTCATTTAAGATCGCAATCATAGGAGCGATTCCTTCGTCATTGTTTTCCACGCCCGTAATACAGGACGGAGCGCCGTCACTGTTGCAGAACAACTGCGCGTTCTCCGGCTGCGCCAGGAAATCCAGGAACCGGTAAGCGGCGGCTTTTTCCTCGTCGGAAGCTTTCGCGGAAATACAGATCGCGGCGTCAATACCCGCCAGGGCGCGTGTGCTTTCCGCCGTGTCGTTCGGCAGAGGGAACACACCCAGCTTTGCGTCGGGATTCAAAGAGGCGATGGTCCCTCTCGCATAAGAACCCGTGATGCACATTGCATACTGCCCGTTTGCAAAATTCTCCCAGCATTGCGTATCGGAAAGCGCCAGGGCGTCTTCGTTGGAATAAGACAATAAAACCTTCATTTTTTCAAATACCGCCTTAAATTCCGCATCCCCTTCAATCTTTCCTTCCCCTGCCGCCGCCTTTGCTATATTCTCTATCCCGTTCGGCGACCATGCCACAGTCTGGCACTGGAATGTATGGCCTACACGTCCGGGATCTTTTCCCATAAGTCCCATAGGCGTAATGCCTGCCGCCTTTAAAGTCTCGCATACCTGTACGAATTCCTCCCAGGTAGCGGGGATTTCCAGGCCGTTTTCCTCGAAAATTGTCTGATTATAGTAAACGCCCATGTAATTGCGGCTGTAAGGAAGCGCGTAGTAACCGCCGTCCTCCTGCTTTGTCATCTCCAGGGCCGCCTCGTTGGCATTCTTTAAAAATTCCTGATCGGACAGATCCTGCACATAACCGTTTGCAACCTTCTGCCGGAACTGAACCTGTGTAGGGTAATCCGAAAAGATTACCGGGATATCACCGGAAGAAATCCTGGATGTAAGTACAGTGCCGGCATCCGGCACGGTATTCATCTCTATCTGAATATCCGTGTTCTCGGCGTTAAATTTGTCAATAATCGCCTGATACCCTTTCTGGGGGCCTTCCTCACTCTTCTGCTGGAAAAATTCGAGTACCATCACATCCCCCGGAGCCTGTGTCCCGCCGTCTGATGTACCGCCGCTTTCCTTTGTCCCCTCAGCCCCCGTTTCCTGCTGCTTTGCGTCCGTGCCGGATGTTTTGGGGCCGGTATCCCCGCCGCTTTTACCCCCGCATCCTGCCAGTGCTGTCATTGCCATTGCTGCACATAATGCCGCTGCTAATTTCCTTTTCATACTTTTCCTCCTATTCCAGTACCGCATCTCCCCTTCCAGGGCCTCATCCAGCGGAAGAAAACCCGTCTGAAAAGAAGCCTGGTTTTCTTCCGGACCCTGGCTGGGGAGATGCTGATTCCAGTTCCGCATCTCATCCTGCCAGCTCCATAACCTGCGGAAGAAAACCCGTCTGAAATGCACAGCCGGTTTTTCTTCCGGGCCCTGGCTGGATGAGATGCTGATTCCAGTTCCGCATCCGAACTAATTTCTCTTGTAATTATGCGCTGCGTCTACGGCAGCTTTTATATAATCAAGCCTGATGTCCTGCCCCTGGATGGTGCAGTCAGCCCCGATCATAATCCCTTTTGTCCCGAACCCGTCCAGAATCGCTTTCACTTCCTCCTCTATCGCTTCCGCCGGGCCGTTTAATACATTCCCTTTGTTATTCATCCCTCCCAGGATCGCTTTCCGGAAAGTCTCCCTGCCTTTGTTAAGGCTGTAGCCGTTGTCCTTTACGGACCAGTTCACCATATCCGCCGGGTAGTCCTTAAACCAGTCTATATGGGTGCGGAAATCATATTCCGGTTCGCCGCAGATATGCAGGATATTATATTTGTCCGGCCTTACTAACGCCACGTTTAAAATCTGCAGATCCGACGGCCTTACCAACTCCTCCCACTCTTCCTGCTCAAATCTTCCGATTTCGCCAAACTGTGCGGAATAATAAATACCGTCGGCCCCTGCCTCCAGATAGCCTTCCGCCCATTTCTCCAGCCCGTCCGCAATAATCTGCACACCGGCTTTCACCGCCTCCGGTGCCAGTCTGCTGTATTTCATCAGGGTTTCATCCCCGAAAGCCATGCAGGCCGCTTTGAAAGGCCCGAACATCGTCTGGAAAAGCAGCACCTCGTCTCCTGCTTCCCTGCGGATCCCCTTTATCACGGACACCATCTTACCAAATTCTTCCGAATCGGTCCCCCCGATGCTAATCTTATACCAATCCTCCGCACAGGTAATCTCCCCGCGGATCGGATATGCGTAATCCTGCATAATCTTTATAATATCCATTCCTGTCTCGCGGTATAATCTGATATGCGCGTCCACCATCTCCCGGACGGAATAATCCGGCCTGTAATGGAACCAGAAACCTGCCGGGATGCAGTCTGCATCCTCACCCTTCATCACAGCCAATACACGTTCCGCTCTGTTCATTTTTATCGCCCTCCTTGTCAAATCTTTCGCAGCAGTCCAGGACAATGTCCGGACATACGGCTGTTTTTTCCGTCTTTTTTCCATTTCTTTTCCATTTCTTTTCCACTTCTTTTCCCTTTTGTCCATGCATTGAAGGAATTTCATCTTTTGTTATATTATAATGATATCCGCATGGGAAAAATAGAAATATACTTTGACAATAAATAGGTCTTTCCTTAGATATTTCCTATTTTTCCTTTTTACTGTATGCTATAATCCCTATTACCCGGAGCAAAGCCATTCACTTAAGCCTTCCGGCGTGCGGCCGGCGCAATGATGGAACGCGCCTTAGAGCCTGTTTATAATCTGCTTTTGCCAGATGTGTGCCACAGTATGTGAGAGATTTGCCCCGCCGTAATTTTAAGACATGCTCCAACACTACAATCACTCTCCAATGAAAGGCATGGATATTATGAAAAAAACAAAGCATCTTTCCTACCGTACACAGATTTTTATTGCATCCCTGTCCCTTGTTATCTTTCCTTCCACCGTGCTGGGGCTCTTTGCGGTCAACGACTCTACCCGCCGGGTCATTTCCGAATACAGTTCCTCCATGGCCGCCATCACCTCCCAGGCGAACCTGACCCTTGACACTCTTTTACAGGATGCCTCCAAGGTTTCAAACATGCCCATCTTAAGCGAGGATATCCGGCGGATCATGAATACCAATTACCGGGACGACTATCTGTCCTATGCGCGGGATTCCACCGTCTTCCGCGATTACTTCAGCCAGACCAATCAGTTAAACTCTAACCTGGAAGCCTGTATCTTCGAGAGCCGTTACGGTTATACCTTTGAGTACAACACGATTACCGCCCTCCATGCGAAAATGATGAGTGAAAATATTGAAAAATGGACGCCCATCGCCAGGGAACTGCCCAACTATACCTATTTCGCCCCGCTGCAGAATATTTCCGGCTCCGGTGTGGACAAAACCGTCCTGCCCATGATCAAAATCCTGCGGGATAAAAACAACTACAAGGAAATCGGCGTCTGCTACTGTGAAATCAACTTTAAGCCTATTAAAAATATTATTGTCTCCGCCCAGAGTACGGAAAACATTCTTCTTATCTATAATGCGGACAATGAGCTTGCCTTTTCCTCCAGCCCCGCCCTGATGCAGAATCCGGAAGAATACGCAGAGCTTCTCCTGGCCCTTTCCGACTTCAACGAATCCCTTACGGGAAAAAAAGGCATTACGGAAGGAGAGCTTAAGGTGGGCCGTTCCCGCTACCGGGTTAACGGCTGCGTCAACCAGACGACAAACTGGCATCTTGTCCAGTTTGCAGATAATCACATAGCCTACCAGATTTACCGGGACAACATCCTCCACTACGCCCAGATTTTTGTGATGTGCCTTGTTCTGGGCATGTTTCTTGCCGTCCTGCTTTCCAGGAACCTGACCCGCTCTATTTTCAGGCTGTGCCGCCAGATTGATTCCCTGCGTCCGGAGGACGGAGGGCAGATTGATGAACAGGCATGCGGTTCCAACCAGGAACTGCACAAACTGGTCGCCAGCTTTAACCACCTGAGCCATCGTCTTACCACGAGCATGCAGCAAAATTACCAGCTCCAGATAAACGAGCAGAAAATGAGGATTCAAATGCTCCAGTTCCAAATCAACCATCATTTTCTCTACAATACCTTAAATGTGATTAAATCCCTGGCCGATATTCACAGCGTACCGGAAATTGAAACCATTTCCGTTTGTATGTCGGATCTGCTCCGCTACAATCTGGAACGGTTCCCGGTGGCATTGTTAAAGGAAGAGCTGCAGCAGGTCAATCGGTACATGACTATCCAGAACATCCGCTTCCCCGGAAAGTTTACCTTTGACTGCAACATCCCTTCTTCCCTGCTGGAAATGCCGATCCCTGTTTTCCTCCTTCAGCCCCTGGTGGAAAACAGCATTGAACACGGCTTTGGCTGCCGCGAATCCAACTGCTATATCAGCATCACAAGCCACCTGGAACAAGGTGCCCTCCATCTTCTGATCGCGGATAACGGAAACGGAATAGAGCCGGAACGTCTTGCCGCCTTAAACAGGGAATGCGCCGATGATGCGGGCCGTGAGATAAACGACAGTAAGCACCACTCTATCGGTATCCGGAATGTATGCCAGCGTATCCGCAGCTATTTCGGCCCTTCCTACGGGCTGTCCATGGAAAGCATGGCGGGCGAAGGCACCATCATAGATATCCACCTTCCCGCACCGTTTTAAAAAACCCCTTTTTGCATATACTGTAAGTAAGGAACAGTATGTAAATAGCCTATGCCATTAGCTGGGCAATGCCATAAAGGAGAGCATTTTCATGAACAAAAAAATATACCGTTACACCCTGTCCGGCATCCTGTTTACTTCCATCCTCGGAACCCTTTCCCATTTTCTGTACGGATGGAGCGGAAACAACCCCTATATCGGCCTGTTCACCCCTGTAAACGAATCCGTATGGGAACATATGAAACTGCTGTTTTTTCCCATGCTCCTCTATTTCCTGTTTGAAAAACTTATGCTTGGGAATTATCCCCCGTCCCTGTCCTGCTGCAATACCGCCTCCCTGCTTACCGGCACCTTCCTGATCCCTGTCGTTTTTTATACTTATACAGGAATATTAGGGTTCCACCTTGCCCCCTTAGACATTGCAACCTTTTATATCAGCGTCATCGCCGCTTTCCTCCTCCGCCACGCCCTTTGCGCCCGCCTGCATGTCCAAAAGAAAAAAATCAGCAAAACCCGCTGCCTGTGGCTGACAGCCTTAGTTTTACTGATTTTCCTTTGCTTTCTTATATTCACCTCATGCCCTCCCGATATCGGGCTGTTCCGGATTCCTTCCTGACCCGGATAAACCGGAACCAAAATTTTGCCAGCTCCTCCTTATACTTCTACCTCTGCCTCCTCCGCATGCTGCCGGAGTATCTGTGCGACCTCCTCTATACTGAGGTTGGAATTATCAATCAATTCCTCCAGAATCTCCAGCCTCGCCATCCGCTGCTCATTCAAAAGCACCTGCAGCTCTTCCTTCTCCTTTAACACCCTGATCTCCAATGCATCAATGATTTCCTGCTTGTCAGCTATCTTCTCCTCGATGGTTCTCCTGACACCTCTTGCCATAATTTGCCTCCTTCCATAAACCAACTTAATATATTATATGGACAAGATAGGGGTTTTATGCATAATTTAAAAAAATTTAAAAAAAATAAAATTTGGTGTTGACTTTTTTCTAAGATGCATATATAATAAATCTTGCTTGCAGGAATGGCGGAATTGGCAGACGCGCACGGTTCAGGTCCGTGTGATAGCAATATCATGAGGGTTCAAGTCCCTTTTCCTGCACTTAGCAGATAGCTTTGAAACATTTATAAAATTAGTTCTCCAGGATTTTAAAAGCTTATGCTGTTATTTTTTTGTAAGAGGATGGAGTAGCCGACAAATAAGCGGCTGCTTTATAAGAAAAATGGCTCGTTGGTCAAGCGGTCAAGACGCCGCCCTCTCACGGCGGAAACAGGGGTTCGATTCCCCTACGAGCTGTTGACTGTTTTTTTAAACAGCCCAACCCGGAAATACCGGAAGCCTGTAACAGCAAGCTTCCCGGTATTTTTTATTTATTTTTATACCACCACTATTCAATGCTTATTCCAGCGAAATCAATTTCAAAGCCTTCATATATCCCGGCCTTTACTTTATCCGAAAAAGAATATTGCCCAAAGGTATCCTGTTCAAAATTATAAACCATAATTGATTGTTGTGCCGGATCCACTATCCAATATTCTTTAACACCTGCTGTACCATATTTTAGTAACTTCTTATTATAATCCATCGCACGGCTGGAAGGCGAAACAACTTCAATAATCCAGTCCGGCGCCCCCTTACACCCTTCGTCTGTAAGCTTGTCCTTATCGCAAATTACAGAAATATCAGGCTCAAGATATATTTCATTGTCCGCATTCAAAAATACTGCAAATGGTGCCGGATAGACTTCGCAATCCCCGTTATTACTATGAATATAGTTTCCTATTGTCCAGTCCAAAAAATGCACAAGTTTTTGATGAATCCTATTAGGCGTTGCCATCATATATAATCCACCGTCAATTAATTCTGCCCTTTGCCCGTCCGGCAAATTATAAATGTCTTCCATTGTGTAATAACTTAATTGCTTTGCTACTGCTGCATTCATCCAATCACCTTCCCTTTCTATTATTATATAGTGTGCTTCGTGATGCTGCAAGTCACTTTTCGCATACGCAGCCCATTCACCCATATACGGCGCGCAGCCCGCACATTGGTGAATAGCTCCTTAGAGCCTGTTTAAAAATCTGCTTTTTGCCAGATGTACGCCACAGTTTGTGAGAGGTTTGCATTCCCTCTAAATTTCAAGTATAATTAACTTAAGCTTTCCGGTGTGCTGCAAACCATATATCTCAATCCAGACCATTGAAAGACGCCGGCACTAAGGAACTGTTCCTTAGGCACCGTATCCGATTTTTTTCAGTTTATTCGGCTGGGGTTTACGAAACAGAAAAGGCAGGTTTTAAGATGAAAAAAATATTAGAAGAAGCTTTAATATATGAAATACTGTCGGCAGTGGAGGAAATCCCTGAAGGCAAGGTAGCCTCGTACGGGCAAATCGCAAAATGGATCGGCAGGGAAAAGAATGCCAGGCTGGTAGGAAAAGTTTTGTCTATGGCCGAATATTACGGAGATTACCCCTGCCACCGTGTCGTGAACCATGCAGGAAGGCTGGCGCCGCATTTTAAGGAGCAAAGGGAATTACTGGCCTGCGAAGGCGTGGAATGCAAAGAAAACGGGTGTGTGGATATGAAAAAATACCAGTGGAAGATAGATGGATAATTATCCCCCGCAAAAAGCAGACACTCCTTCCGTTCAAACTCTGCAAATTCCATATTTGTACATCCCTTCTTACTACAATTGCATAAATCCCATGTTTGTACATTCCAGCTTAGGAACTGTCCAAATGTTTTTACTTTTAAGTTGGATATGTAACATTGGGGAGTTTCCTGCCGATATAGCAGACCAGCATTCCAACCTCCTTATATTGAGGAATAAAAAAAATTCTCCCCGGAATACCGGTAAAACGCATATGCCAACTGGCAACGTATGCCTCTCCCCCTTCATCCGTAAATGTATGCCAGACCTCATACTTTTCCATTGTAGCCTTGCTCTCCATTGTCGTCTTTGTCAACAATTCCGGCTGAAACCTTCCGTTCCCGTGTTCCACATAATAACATTCCAGTTCTGCCAGCTTCCTCAGAATCTGCGCGAGATAAACCTTTTCCAACGAATCCAAATCATTTTCCACTGAAGGGCAAAAACTTAAATGCGGAAAAAGTTCACCCCGCCGTTTCCAAAGTTCTTCGTAAGACCAGACATTTAAATTTCCCCTGCTTCTTAAAACTTCTTTTACATAATCACATTCCAACTGTTCCTTACAAAAAACATTCTTAACACGGGCTTCCCTCTCCTCATCATCTGCCAGAGAATAAAGTTCACCCTCTATGACCTCCTTTCCCCATTTTCCGTCCAGACAGATACTTACCATAAATGAATCATTCAGGCAGGCTTCCGTTCCCCCTTTCAGCGGCTCACCATCACAGGACATCTCATATTCATCTTCCGGATGATACCGGATCCCCCGCTGCCAAAACAAGGAATATAATCTCCTATATTCAATATCTGCTGACGCCAGCCATTTCCCCAAAGAATAATCCCCCGGCCTTAAATAAATAACTTCTCCTTCCGGTATATAAATTTCACATTCCGGATAAACCCGCTTAACTGCCGCGTAAATATCCAGAAAACGTTTAACGGCATTATCAATCACATATGGATCTTCCTGTGATGCCTCCCACGACCTTTCATTTAAATACATTGCAATCCCCCTTCTGCCTTCCTCAAGCACGTCCGGCAAATTAAAACAATAAATGCCTATATTATTTCAAACAATGCCTTATCCCACTCATCAAAAAAGCCTTCCGGCCAACAGTCAAGCCTTCCATCCTGCAAGATTTGTGGATGGACGCACTTATGGGAGTAGCCATCCCTTTCATCTTTGAAAAAGAAAGATAACGCAGCCTCTTCCCTTGGAATTATCTTTTTCCTGACTGACAGGCGCAGCCCATTCAATATATGGTCACTATGAGTCTCTATGATTAACTGAACTCCTCCCGCCCCGGCACAGGCTATCAGCTCCCCAAGCATCCTCTGCCCCGCCGGATGGATATGGGCTTCCGGATTCTCTATCACAACAATATCACCGCTTTTTGCAGACAATATCGCAACAATCAGAGGAAAAACATATGTGATCCCAAACCCTACATTAACGCTTTTATAAAACCCTGTTTTCTCCCGGCCCTCGATAAATTCATAACGTATTTCCGAGCTTCTTAACTGCATATTAACCGTCACATGGGGGGACACACCCGGCGAAATCCTATCCAGCCACACCCGGGTTTGGTTTCTGAGGGAATTCCCCAGCTTATCCTTTATAACCACGTTCCTATTCTCTACCTCATTATCACCATAAGAATCCAAATACTGCAAAGCATACTCTCCGTCATTCCCAAATTCCCTGCCGGCGGTTTCCTTTTCATTCTGGATACGGTACAAATCCTGCGGCTGGATACGGTATGCAGACAGATAACTAAAGCAATTCCCGAACAATCCTGCCTCTGGCACATTCCCGCCGCCGGTTAAAACAGGCAGGAAATCCGATTCCGGCAAATACTGATATTCCCAAAACCGCTTCCCCGTTTCATCCATATACCCCAAGCCAATCCGCTCTTCCTCCGCTTTCTCATACAAAGCATCCTGCGCATTCCCGATGGATACATATTCCCCATTCAAATACAGCCCCTTCATGCCATCCCCCTTCCGGACAGACTGTCTCAGCAACAGAAGGCTTTGGATAATCGTAGACTTCCCCATCCCGTTTATCCCCGCCAAAATATTTACCTGCTGCATCGGCAGGATAAAATCTTCAAAACATTTAAAATTCTTTATATGGATTTCCTTTATCATATAAACTCCTTCACCATCTTTCGCACCATATCAATCCTGCGCGCCAAAGAATAAGGATCCCCGGCTTTCAATGCCGTAATAAATTCCTGATTTCTCTGCAAGCGCCCGAAGGCCCTGAGGAACGCTTCCCTATCACTCATAATTTTCCGTAACTGCATCTGCGTAAGGTCGGAAAAACATACCGTCCATATTTCAAACAAAGCCTTATTCATTGGCCCCCTGCGCCGGTTTTCATTATATTTACGAAAAGCATATTTTCCGAATATCCCCGCACAATATCCCATAATCCTTTTAAAATTCTCTTCTATTTTGGCTATTTCCGTATCCTCATAAGTATTGACCAGTTTCATTGCTTTTATCAGATAATTGTCAATATTGCCTTCATACTCCGTCTCATAATCAAGTTCCGTAAATGCCAGGAAACGTGTCACATATTCCCTGTCCTGCATCCTCTTAGCCGGAACCGCCCCCTGCGTTGCTTCCTGAAAATCCGTACTTCGTGCAAGCCGCTCAATCAATTCCGTCGCTTTCCCCTGATAAAGCGCCTGGCGTATTTCCTGTTCATTTAATACAATTCCCCCTGTATTAATCCTCTGGAAAATATTAAATACAATTTCATCCGGCGTCCCTTTTTCTACCGTATATGCCACCACGGAAGTCTCTTTAATCCTTCTGGTATACTGCCTTGGTAAATCATCAAACGTATGCCCGTTAAAATCCTTTAGATACTGGAGGCCGATAAATTCCTGCTTCACCCTTTGCTTCCCATCCCCAGCCGGGATACCGACCAGAAAATTCAAAAAAGCAGTCAAACGCTGAAGGCCGTCAATAACTATCCATTCATCCTCTTTGGATGCATTAAAATAAAATGCCGGTATCGGTATCTTCAGCATAAGAGACTCAATCAGCCTGCTTTGCTGTTCCAATTTCCATAAATCCCCCTGCCTTTGAAAACTGGGCTTCAAATCAATCTCCTCATTCTCCAAACGTTCCATCAAATGATATACCGTAACAGGCCTTTGCCCAATATTAACTTCTGCCGGAATAAAGTTCTCAGGGCTTGCATTTGATACCGGATATTCCTCTTCTTCCTCCGGGGCTATGTTAACCCCTCCGGCGCTTAGTTCACCTACCGCATCCAGAATTTCCTCCTCCGAAAAATCTCCCCTGTCCTTCAAAATATCCATTACCACGTTATAACTTACCTTATTCCCGTTATTCCGGGCAAACTCTGTAATCTCGGCAAGCTTTTCTTCCAAACCTTTTTTCATCGCCCATATCCCCCGCCTGTTATCCGACCTGTAAAAAAATTATACCATAAACTTAAAAGCCTGAAAACAGGCAGTTTTGCGCCTCCAAACCACAAAAATCCATTTTCAGGCGCAGCACCCGAAAATGGATTTCCATACTGGCATCCTATTTTTAGTTAAGGGAAGCAATATCCACCAATGTCATCTCCCCGCCGCCCGCATTTTCCAGGCTGGTCACAAGGGCCTTTGCCGTATCGAGGGAGGTCAGGCAGTTTACGCCCGTTTCAATCGCCGTCCGCCGGATAAGGAAACCGTCCCGGGATTTATCGCGCCCCTGGGTCGGCGTATCAATTACCAGATCGATCTTATGCCCCAGGATCAAATCCATCACCGTAGGCGACTCCTGGGAAATCTTATTTACCTTGCGGGCGCCTACCCCGGCTTCCTTCAACGCATTGGCCGTACTCCTGGTGGCATATATGGTATACCCCAGCTTTTCAAAACGCCTCCCGATCTCCACCGCTTCCCCTTTGTCCGCGTCTTTTACGGTTATAATCATCTGCCGGAACTTCGGCAGATCCACGCCTGCCCCGAGGAAAGCCTTATACAGCGCTTCATGAAAAGTCCTAGAAATGCCCAGGCACTCGCCGGTAGACTTCATCTCCGGCCCCAGGCTAATCTCTGCGCCCCTGATTTTCTCAAAGGAAAAGACCGGCATTTTAACGGCCACATACCCCGCTTCCTTCTGCAGCCCCGGCTCATAGCCCAGCCCGCGTATGGTTTTCCCTGTCATCACCCCCGCCGCCAGATCCACAATCGGTATCCCCGTCACCTTGCTGATATAAGGCACTGTGCGGGATGCCCGGGGATTGACCTCTATCACATATACTTCCTCCCCCACCGCGATAAACTGTATGTTAATCAGCCCTATAACATGCAGCGCTTTCGCCAGCCTGCCCGTATATTCCGCAATCGTTCCCTTCACCTTTTCGCTGACAGTCTGTGCCGGATATACCGAAATGCTGTCGCCGGAATGCACGCCGGCCCTCTCGATATGTTCCATAATGCCCGGTATGAGGATATCTGTCCCGTCGCAGACCGCGTCCACCTCGATTTCCTTCCCCTGCAGATACTTATCCACCAGAATCGGATGATCCTGCGCAATCCGGTTGATAATTTCCATAAACTCTTCCACTTCGGCATCGGAAATGGCAATCTGCATCCCCTGCCCGCCCAGCACATAGGACGGCCGGACCAACACCGGGTAGCCCAATTTATTCGCCACCCTTTTTGCCTCCTCCGCCGTATACACCGTACCTCCGGACGGCCTCGGGATCCGGCACTTCTCCAGGATAGCGTCAAATAATTCCCGATCTTCCGCAGCATCCACATTTTCCGCGCTTGTCCCCAGGATAGGCACCCCCATCTTCATCAGGCTCTCCGTCAGCTTGATGGCCGTCTGCCCGCCAAACTGCACCACTGCCCCGTCAGGTTTCTCCTGGCGCACAATATTCTCCACATCCTCCGGTGTCAGGGGTTCGAAATAAAGCTTATCCGCAATATCGAAATCCGTACTTACCGTTTCCGGGTTATTATTGATAATCACAGTCTCATAGCCCGCTTTGGCAAAAGCCCAGGTGGCATGCACCGAACAATAGTCAAATTCAATCCCCTGCCCGATGCGGATAGGCCCGGAACCGAGCACCAGCACTTTCTTTGGCGGGCGTGTTTCTTCCGCTTCATTCTCACCGCCAAAGCAGGAATAATAGTAAGGAGTGCTGGCCTCAAATTCCGCCGCACAGGTATCCACCATTTTAAAGACGGCCGTGATGCCGTTTGCATAACGCATCTCCTTCACTTCCCCTTCGCTTTTCCCTGTAAGCCTGCCGATGACGGAATCCGGGAATTCCATGCGCTTGGCCTCACGCAGCAGATCTGCGGTAAGCGGCTTTGTCTGCAAAGCCTTCTCCATTTCAACCAAAACGGCTATCTTGTCAATAAACCAGCAGTCGATCATGGTTATCTCATGGATTGTCCCGTAATCAACGCCCTTACGGAGCGCTTCCGCAATCACATATATTCTCTGGTCATCCACTTTTTTCATCCGCTCCAGCAGTTCTTCTTTGGACAACGCTGAAAAATCATAGCTGAGCAAACAGTCCACATGCTGCTCCAGGGAACGGATGGCCTTCATCAGCGCACCTTCGAAATTCGTGCAGATGCTCATAACCTCCCCGGTAGCTTTCATCTGTGTAGTCAATGTGCGTTTTGCCGTCAGAAACTTATCAAAAGGGAGCCTGGGGATTTTCACCACGCAGTAGTCCAGCGCCGGTTCAAAACTGGCATAAGTTTTTCCCGTGATTGCGTTTTTGATTTCATCCAGGGTATAGCCCAGCGCAATCTTCGCCGCCACTTTTGCAATCGGATATCCCGTTGCCTTGGAGGCCAGCGCGGAAGAACGGCTGACACGGGGATTCACCTCGATGACACAATATTCAAAACTGGTGGGATGCAGCGCGAACTGCACGTTACACCCGCCTGTGATTTCCAGTTCGTTGATAATATTCAGCGCGGCGCTGCGCAGCATCTGGTATTCCTTATCCATCAATGTCTGGGACGGGGCCACTACGATACTGTCGCCGGTATGCACCCCTACCGGGTCGATATTTTCCATGTTGCAGACCGTGATACAGTTCCCTGCGCTGTCACGCATCACTTCATATTCGATTTCCTTCCAGCCCGCAATGCACCGCTCCACCAATACCTGCCCTACCCGGGACAGCCGCAGGCCGTTTTCGAGTATCTGCTCCAATTCCGTCTGGTTGCGGGCGATACCGCCGCCGGAACCGCCCAATGTGTAAGCAGGGCGCAGCACCACCGGATAGCCGATCTTTGCCGCAAAGGCCACACCGTCCGGCAGGTTTTCCACTACAAGGGAGGCCGCGCAGGGTTCCCCGATTTTTTCCATCGTTTCCTTAAATTCCAGCCTGTCTTCCGCCTTCTTTATGGTTTTTGCCGTAGTCCCAAGCAAAGCTACATGGTGCTTTTCCAGAAAACCGGACTCGTCCAGTTCCATCCCTAAGTTCAGCCCTGCCTGCCCGCCCAGCGTAGGCAGGACACTGTCCGGCTTTTCTTTTTCTATGATCTGTTCCAGTACTTTTGCCGTCAAAGGCTCGATATATACCTTATCCGCGATATCCCGGTCCGTCATAATGGTAGCCGGGTTCGAGTTCACCAGCACCACTTCTATGCCCTCCTCCTTGAGGGAACGGCACGCCTGCGTGCCCGCATAGTCAAACTCCGCCGCCTGCCCGATGACGATAGGGCCGGAACCGATTACCAGTACCTTCTTAACATTAGGATTCTTTGGCATTTTTATTTCCCTTTCTTATATTTCCTGTTCCGCTTCTTTTCTGCTAATATACTCTTTCACTGCATTAAAAAAAGTTTCCGCATGTGCCAACTGTATTGCCGAATCTTCTTTTGATGCTATAAAAAAATCAGAATAATCACATTTTTCCCGAATACGATACGCACCGTCAATCAACTTATAAATTTTTCTGTCAAATGTTCCCGTATGGACAAAAAACTGGTTAAAATGTGCAATTACAGAACTGTGTTTTGAAGAATCAAAACCATCCAATATATTTACCGCCCGAATACTATGGAAAATGGCATAATAAGACCGGTTAATTGCCGCCTTATAAAACCCTGACTGATGATTGTTTTCTGCCGCATGCAAATCCTCTTTTGCACGCTCCATTCTATATTTACATAAAGTCCACATATCATGCGGCATACAGAACAACCCCCTCTTCAGATACCTTCCGGTAAAATGGCGAAACCTGCTTCCATTCCGAGTATTCCTGGTAACTAACATCCATAATAGAAAACACTTTTAAATATTTCAACGAAATATCTGTAGACACATCACTGAGTTTATCACTATACTCCCGAAGTTCAGCATCACTACCGTCCACCAACACCATAATATCTATATCGGAATCCTCCGTCTGTGTCCCCCTTGCTACGGAACCATACAATATGACCGCTCTCAGCTTCTCCCCATAAACCTGCCGCAAAAGCCCTGCAAGCTCGGATAATATCCTGCCCATTTCTCCATTCCCAGCCCATTTCACAACTTACCCCTCCTTATGTCTTTCAGGTACTCTTTTCTGTCGCTTTTATACCTTACAGGTAATGGCAAAGCTCTTGCTGACATTTTTCCTTTGGGTGCCCGTGCGCATAAAAAAACACCATATGCCAGCCTCTACCCTTTCATGCTGTCAATGAACCGGTCAAACAAATATGCGGAATCCTGCGGCCCCGGGCATGCTTCCGGGTGGAACTGCACCGTAAAAATATTCTTCCCGGTATATGAAAGCCCTTCGTTCGTACCGTCATTCACATTGACAAACGCCGGCACCGCCACTTTTGCATCCAGCCTGTCCGCATCCACCACATACCCATGGTTCTGTGAGGAAATATACACCTTCCCGGTCTGCAGATCCTTTACCGGGTGGTTCCCTCCCCTGTGCCCGTATTTCATTTTGTACGTATCAGCCCCTGCGGCCAACGCCATAAGCTGATGTCCCAGGCAGATAGCAAAAACCGGGATTTCCGTCTCATACAGTTTCCGTATTTCCTTAATGATCGAAACGCACTCTTTCGGGTCGCCCGGCCCGTTGCTCAGCATAATCCCGTCCGGCGCATCCGCTATAATCTCCCCGGCCGGAGTAAACGCCGGATAAACGGTTACATCACAGCCCCTGCTCACGAGCGAATCCGCAATATTACCCTTTGCCCCCAAATCCAGCAGCGCCACATGCAAAGCCTTCCGCACCATACCTTTTTCCGCTATGCCGTTTAACTCCCTCACCATACTCGGGCGCTTCTCATGGACTCCGGCCTCATAACTCTCCCTGGTAAACCTCGCGCTCCCCGATACAGCGCCGTTTTCTTCCAACGTTTTTACACCCTTTAATTCATACTTCTGTTTACAGGTTACTTTCTCCACTACCTTTCCCGTGGTATATTCCTTCAGACGGGGAAGGACTGCTTCCGGCGAATAATCCGCATCCGTGGTAATCATCCCGTTCATCGTCCCCTTTTTGCGCAAAATCTTAGTCAATGCCCTCGTATCGATCCCCGCAATCCCGGGCACGCCATAAGCCTCCAGAAACTCCTGCACTGTCATATCCGACCGGAAATTGCTGGCCATCCTCGACAGCTCCCTCACGATCAGGGCATCCGGCCACGGCCTTACCGACTCCATATCCTCCCTGCACACCCCATAATTGCCAATCAGGGGATAAGTCATACAGACAGCCTGCCCTGCATAAGACGGATCCGTCAACACCTCCGGATAACCTGCCATAGACGTATTGAACACAATCTCACTGATGACTTCCTTTTCGGCGCCTATATGCGTCCCTTCAAAAACAGTGCCGTCTTCCAAAATTAAAAATGCCCGCATCTTTCCTACCCGTCGTCCTCTCTTTGATTTTCCAGCAGTATCCCCTTCTCCCCGCGCCTGGAATCAGGAGTGGAAACTGCTCTTTCGTTTCAGCATTATACCTCTTTCCCTGCGCCCTCGCGCCTGGAATCAGGAGCGGAAACTGCTCTTTCGTTTCAGCATTATACCACAACGCCTTCCATGCTTCAATATTGGGCAAAAATTTTTCCGCCTGTACGGTTGGCACCCTGTCCCCTTCCGGCTGTCACTGCAGCAGTTCCAGCAATTCATCCTTCGTAAAGCTGCCGCTCCCCACTCCCTCGCCGCCAAGCACCTGTTCCGCCAGTTCCTTTTTCCGCTCCTGCAATTTTACAATATTATCCTCTATCGTACCTTTCATAATCAGTTTGTACACATTGACCACATTTTTCTGCCCGATCCTGTGGGCGCGGTCTGTCGCCTGGTTCTGCACTGCCAGGTTCCACCACGGATCATAATGGATGACAATATCCGCCGCCGTCAGGTTCAGGCCGGTGCCGCCTGCTTTCAGGGAAATGCAGAATACCGGCGTGTCGTCTTTATTAAAAGCATCCACCATCTGCACCCTCTTTTCCTTCGGGGTAGACCCGGTCAGCATGTAGCAATCGATACCCTCCTTCTCCAATGCCGCCCTTATCCGTTCCAGCATGGAAGTAAACTGGGAAAACAGCAGTAATTTATGCCCCCCGTTGACCGCGTTGCGTACCAGATCGATACACATATCCATTTTAGCCGAATTTTCCTTATAATCTTCAAAAATAAGCGCCGGGTCACAGCAAATCTGCCGCAGTTTCGTAAGCTCCGCCAAAATCTGTATCTTGGAATTGCGGAACTCCTCCTCACTCGTTTTATCCAGCAATATACGCATCCTCTGCACATGGGCGTCGTAAAGCTTTAGCTGCTCCCCCTCCAGCTTCGCATAAGCATTTTCCTCCAGCTTGTCCGGCAGATCCGTCAGCACATCCTTCTTCAGCCGCCGGAGTACAAAAGGGCCTATAAGTTTCTGCAGCTTCCGCATCGCCTCCTCATCGCCATTCTGCACCACCGGAATCTCGATTTCCCCGCGGAAACGCTGGTAAGAATAGAGGAACCCCGGCATCAGGTAATCAAAAATACTCCACAGCTCGCTCAGCCGGTTTTCCACCGGCGTCCCGGTAAGTGCCAGCTTAAATCCCGCCTCGATCTCTTTCACCGCTTTCGCTGCCTGCGTATTATGGTTTTTAATATATTGGGCTTCATCAATCACCTGGCAGTAAAATTTCACACCCGCATACTTTTCAATATCCCTCCGCAGCAAATCATAAGAAGTCAGCAGGATATCCCTCTCCCCGGACTCATGTATCACCTTATCCCTCTCCGCCGCCGTCCCTGTCACAGTCTTCACATGCAGGGCAGGGGCGAACTTCTCCACCTCGCTGCTCCAGTTAAAGACCAGGGATGCAGGCGCCACGATCAGGCAGCGTTTATTTTCCGACGGGGCCGCGTCTATATATTCCGATAAAAGGAACGCAATGACCTGCAGTGTCTTCCCCAATCCCATATCGTCCGCCAGGATCCCGCCAAACCCATTGTTCTTCAAGGTCTTAATCCACAAAAACCCTTTTTTCTGGTACTCCCTCATAATATTTTCCAGGCTGGCAGGGATCTCAAAATCATTATCCTCCACCGTTTTCATATTCCGCACCAGTTCCTTGAAATTCCTGTCCTTCACCGTGCTGAAAACCGGGTTTGCTTTCAGCTCCCCATCCAGATACAGCGCCCGGTATTTCGGGACGGCCACATGCTCCTGCTTCAACTGCCTGTCCGTAATCCCCAGTTCCTCCTTCAGCCTGGCAAGGACACCCAGCTCACTGTCCTGCACATTCACAAAGCTGCCGTTCTTCAGCCTGTAGTATTTCTTCTTCCGATCATATTTGGATAGAATTTCGACCAGCTCATTCATAGGCATATCCCCGGCGCTCATGGAAAGCTCCATCATATCCCCGGCCAGGGAAATCCCGACAGAAACCTTCGGCGGCGGCGCCACATTCATCCGCCTTAACGCATCCGAAACGAAAACCTGCCCCAGCTCCTGCAGTTTCGGGATACCGTAAGCCAGAAGCTCATACAGTTTGTCCTCATCACCGGAAAGCGCCATCATGCCTCCCGCTTCATCAAAAGCGTTAAAATAGGCAGACACTATCTGCTTCACTTCCATTTCCCGGAAAATATCACGGACACCCTGCCCCTTTCCCTCATCCTCCCTGTACAGGTCATACTTATCCTTCCCATCCTCCCCGTATACGGCAAATAATTTGCAGGTGACAAAGTCCTTCTGAGGCGCGTCGAGATAAATCTCAAAAGACGCCGGCGCCTGCAGATATCCTGCCGCGTCGAAATTTTTCTTCTTACACTTATAAAATTCCTCCAGCTTCGGCAGCAACTGGCTGCAGAAAACAGGCACATCCTCCTTCTGGATAAAAGCCTTATGCCCCGATACCTGCCCCATACAGAGCAAAAAATCCTCTATCGGCTTCAGTTCCTCCCTTTCTTCCATATAAATCAGGCCCTTGATAAAATAAAGGAAATACTTCTCCCCTACAAAACCGGTGTTTTTCCCTACATCCACCTCTATGCCGCCGTCTTTCCCGCTGATCGTCACCGACCGTTCCAGCTTGTCTTCCGCAACCTTCCATTCCTGCTCCCCCTGCCCGAGATAATTGGCATGGAATACCTGGTGCCCTGTCGCTTCCAGAAAATCCTCCGTTTCCTTCCTGTCCAGATCCAGATTCCGCACCTTCTGGAAACTATGGCTGTAACCGAAACCAAAATATGCAAAATGCCTCTCTTTGTTGTCCTCCGTCCACTTCCGGATAAAGTCCACCATCTCCCGGGATTCCTCCGTAAACGCTTCCTTCATATGGGTAAACTCCAACTGCTTCCCATAAGAATATTTCCCCGCCTCATTCATCAACTGTATAAAACTGAACACATCCTTCAGCACATACATTTTGGTAACGCCTATACGGAATTCCACTGTCACCCTCTCTTTCCCATAATCCATATAAGGCTCCAGCTTTACCTTCCCATACATTTCCTTATATACCATCGGATACGTGCGCTGCATAAAGCTCTTCGTCAAAAGATCCTTCATCGCGGGCGTAGTCCTCGGCTCCTGGCGCACTGCCGGTTTATTCTGCATTTTCCCCGCCCTGGCTTTACCCAAGAAAAGCAAAGGGTATTTCTCTTCGTACTCCACAAATTCCATCAGCACCGCGGCACAATGCTTACACAAACCGTCATAATTAAAGAAAGCCGGACAGGTACAGAAACTGCCTGTCACATCCTCCTCCCCACTGTCATATTCTATCTCTACCGAATAATTATTCCTGCCGCTCCCTTTTACATTTGCTTTTATTAAAAAAACCGTCTTTTCTTCCTGGCTTACCCTGAAGTCCATTACCTTCCCGGACTGGTAGATATGTATCCCCCGCGCATAAACCGCGCTTTCCACCATTTGCCTTATATCGTTTTTTGTCAGCATACTTTTATTCCCTCTTTATCCTTATTCCATTTTTCCATTTCGCTTTGCGCCTGCCGGTTTCTTCGCTTAGCCAGTCAGCCGTTACAGACCGCCACACATTTCCCTTTGCGCCTGCCGGTTTCTTAAAGCGCATCCTGCCTATTTGTTAATCATACGCATTTTATGCGTTTTCGTCAATATGGCAGTATTATCTTGCCTCGCCCGTTTCTTTCTGATATTGTATAACTGGACACTTAATAAACACAATTACAGCACAATCAGAACAGAAAGGATCCGCTCCATGAAAGATATACCAATCCTCCGCCGCTTTCTTATTTTTCCCCTCCTCCCGGCCCTGGCCGTCCTGTCCTTTGCCGCCTGCGGCCGCAGCCCTGAGCCGGTGAGCCGCCGTGGATTCTATTTTGACACGGTAATCAGCATTTCCCTCTATGACAGCAAATACCGCAGCCAAAGCGAAGACCTGCTGGATCACTGTTTTGCCCTCGCGCAGCAATATGAAGATCTGCTCAGCCGCACAAAAGAAAACAGCGATGTCTGGAAGCTGAACCATGCAGGCGGCGGCCCTGTAACCCTTCACGAAGACACCTTATTCCTCCTGCGCGCCGCCCTCTCCTATGCGGAACTCACGGACGGGAAAGTAGACCCTACCATAGGGAGCGTAAATAAATTATGGGATTTCACCGATCCGGAAGCCGTACTGCCCGACGAAACCGCACTGGCACAGGCCCTTACGCATGTAAATTACCGTTCCGTTACCATAGACGGCAGTACGGCGGCGCTGAATGACCCTGAGGCGGAACTTGACCTGGGCTTTATTGCCAAAGGGTATATTGCCGACCGTATGAAAGAATACCTTGTCTCCCAGGGCGTTGGAAGCGCGCTAATCAACCTGGGCGGCAATGTTCTTGCCATCGGATGCCGGCCCGACGGCACGCCCTTTAAAGTAGGCATCCAGAAACCCTTTGCCGACAGAGGCGTCACCGCCTGTGTCCTTCCGATCTCCGGCCTGTCTGTCGTTTCCTCCGGCAGCTATGAACGTTATTTTATAAAAAACGGAGTGATATACCATCACATCCTGGATACAAAAACAGGTTATCCCGTCCGGAATAACCTGAATGAAGTCACAATTATAAGCAATTCCTCCATGGAAGGCGATGCCCTCTCCACTGCATGTTTCCTCCTCGGCGAAGAAAAGGGGATGGAACTCATAGAATCCCTGCCGGATACGGAAGCAATCTTCCTGACTGCCGACGGCAAAATCCTGCGCTCCGGCGGGGCGGAAACCCTTGCCCAATAAGGGGCTACAGGCATTCCTGCCGGAAAGACTCTGCACAGATCAGCAGATACAAAGGCGCACAGAGAAACAGCGCATATACATACCGGAAGGAAAACGCAACCGGCACTGCCGCCATAATGGACAGCCATACGCCCAGCGTGGGCATCAGGGCTATCATCCCTTTCCAATTACGTTTACCTATACAGATAAAGACAGCCCCAAGCAGCAGCCAGGCAAAAACAGCCGCGCTGAGATACCCTTTCGGCTCCGCAAAATCCCGGAATGATATGCCCAGATAATAGTCAAAATAATCGCTCATAAAATATTCCGCATTCCCGAAATGGAAATTGCAGATATATGCCGTGGAAGAGTTCTCAAAAATATCCCAGAAACCCATTGTGCTGAGCATATAAGCTTTCACTGCCTTTACCGGATTGCAGAATACAAGATGCCGGTACATCCTCATAAATCCCCCCGCATTTTCCTCCAGATAAGCACGGTTAAATTCCGGTGAAAATTTAATGGTATCAGCCACAACCGGATTATACAGTTCCTTCCACCGCTCCTCCGGCAGCAACTGCCCTATAACCTCCCAGTCCTCCTGTGCCACCTCCCCATCGGTAGCTATAATATAAGCCGCCTGCTGAAGAGGGATCCCAAGGCTCTCCGTTGTCTTGTCCAGATTATACCCGCACCGATCATACACAGGCCCCTGGATAATGCCCGAAACCAGCAAAACAATAAAAGATACCGCCCCAAGCTTTACCGCGGCCGCTCTTCTTTTCAGGCACAGCAGCAATACCGCAGCCGTCAAGGAATAAAACAAAACAACATATATACCATTATTCCGTAGAAAAATAATCAGCAAACTGAACAGGCCGTATTCCGCCAACTGTACCCGGGCCATATCCCTGCCGGAACCCTTTCCGCTTAAAGGACCGGCACAGGAACCCTTGCCGCCGCACCTGCCGTCACCGGTCCCCTTTCTGAAAAATCCGGATAACCCGCCGCAGACCTCCTCCTTACAACAATCCCCTCCGCCTTCACAAAAAATACGGTACAAATAAACGGAAAAAAGGAAAACCGTTACGGAAAACAGGGTATCTTTCCACAGGGAAATCCCGTAAAACGGGTAAAGCGGAAACAGCGCAAAAACAAGCAGAAAGAAAAGGAGAACCTCCCTCCGAAGCCCCCGGCGATAACACCGGTAAATAAAATACGCCAGGGCAAAAGCCATCACAAGCATCTGCACCACCGTAAAAAGCTTTAACCCTCCATATTCCCCCGCACCGGAAAAAGCGCCGGTAATCCAAAACATAAACCGCCAGATCAATGTATACAGCACCGGATTATGGTTATCCATCGCCGCCTTATCCAATGCCATACGGATAGAATCCACCGTATCCGCATAAATCCCTCCCGGCCAGTAAGACGGAAGATACGGGAACCAAAAAACCATAAGCAGCGCAAAAGAACCCGCCAACACCCGGATCCCCTGCCTGCCCTCCCGTTTTTCCCGGAACAGTACCTTCCCCCCGGCCGCACAGGAAAAAGCCGCCGCCTTCATCAATATGTAAATAACCGGCGTCAAACCGGCCCATGCAATAACATCCAAAAAATGAAAATCCGTCACATACACATTTGCAACGGTGGATACCTCCGACTGCGCATTAACAATATGCCGGCTGGCCACCAACATCACCGAAAACAGCATAGAAAAAAGAAACAGCCAGATATCCTCCCTTTTCCTGCCTTCTATAAACCTTATACATTTCCCACAGTTTCTCCGGAACACAACCCTTTCCTCTCATCCTTCTGTAAATTACCAAAAAACAGCGCCGCCCCAACCATCAAAACCCGGAAGAATGCCTGCGGTATCCTTTGCCTCTTCATTCATCCTTAGCCCTTCTTGCCAGCTCCAAACAGCCCATAATCCCCTGATCATCATGCAGACTTGCCGGTACTATGTAATGATCCATATCAGCCACTTCCTCCGTCTGGACATAACCGCCCAGCAATTCCGTCACCTTACTGCGGATCAACGGGAAAAGCTGCTCCTGATGCATCACCCCGCCGCCCAGGATAATCATCTCCGGCGATAAGGTCAGAATATACCCTGTCAGGGCCTGTGCGATATAATCCGCCTCCAGATCCCATACTTCCTTCCTGTCTGCAAGCATAAGCGCCTTCGCCCCCCAGCGTTCCTCTATAGCCGGCCCGGCAGCCAGCCCTTCCAGGCAGTTTTTATGATAAGGGCATTTCCCGGCGTAAGAATCATCGCCCCTCTTGGTAATCAATACATGCCCTGCCTCAGGATGAAGCATACCGTGGAGCAGCTTACCGTCTATATAAATCCCTGCCCCCACTCCCGTGCCTATCGTAAGGTAGAGCACACAGCTCTTTCCCTTAGCCTGCCCGAAAGTCACTTCCCCAAGTACCGAACCGTTCACATCCGTATCAAAACCGACAGGACAGCCAAGCGCCTTTTTAAAACCGCCGACAATATCAAAATTCCTCCATGCCAGCTTCGGCGTCGTGGTTATGCACCCGTAATTCGGAGCCTTCTTATCCAGCTCAACCGGCCCGAAACTTGCAACCCCAAGAGCCTCTATTCCCTTGTTTTCAAAAAATTTGATTAATTCAGGCATCGTAGTATCCGGTGTCTGCGTAGGCACCGAAACCTGCTCATGAATCCTTCCTGTCTCATCCCCGACAGCACACACCATCTTAGTTCCGCCCGCTTCCAATGCTCCAAGTATCATCTTTCCCTCTCTCTTTCCTCATATATTCCCACTGCCAACCCTGCGGACTGCGGGCTACTGCCCTTTCCCGGCTACAGCCTGCCCCTTCCCGCCTGTACAGGGGTATTTTCCTTACCCTATTGTAACACTTCTCCGCCCTTACCGCAACACTTCCTCTCTCAAAATCCATAACTCCCCCCTCCTCCCCGAAAAGCCTAAATTACATTAAGCCAAAAACCAGGCGCCTGCCCTGTATCCGGAGGGAGCCTGCCTGTTTTTTGCATCGTTTTGGATGGAGATTTTCTTAACAGAAGCTCCAAAACCCAGGGAAAAATGGCCATGGATGGCCATTTTAGGCTGTAGGGGGCATGGACGCCCCTTACAGCCGACCCGGACGCCGCCAGAAAATTACATCTTCTGTTTAGAAAATCCCATCCAAATAAGCTGCAAAAAAACAGGCAGGCTCCCTCCGGATACAGGGCAGGCGCCGTCCTGCAAACCAATCCCGACTAAATCAAGCCCTGCTAAACCAATCCAAACTAAAACCTCTCAATAAGATGCTCCCTCGGCGAATCATCCTCAAATTCAAAAACACACTTTTCAAAGGCGTTAATGACATGCGTATCCTGATACTTATCATACCGCTTATGCTGCCTGCCGTAAGACATATGCACATGCCCATGGAGAAAAAATTTGGGCCGGTACTTTTCCATCAGCTTCCGGAACACATCAAAGCCCTGATGCGGCAGATCCCTCCCGTCATTCAGCCCATAAGCCGGGGCATGCGTCACCAGGATATCAAACCCCCTGTGCTTCCATAGCTGGAACCACAGCTTCGCCACGCGCTTCTGCATCTGCTTCTCCGTATACTGATGCCCTCCCGGCTTATACCGCATAGAACCGCCCAGCCCTAAAATCCGCACCCCGTTGTGGACATAAATCCGATCCTCGATGCACACGCACCCCTCCGGCGGAATCCGCTCATATTTCCCGTCATGGTTCCCATGCACATACAATACCGGCACTGTGGAAAGAGTCACCAGAAAAGACAGATAGCGCGGATCCAGATCACCGCAGGAAATGATCAGGTCGATCCCCTCTATCTTGCTCTTATCAAAATAATCCCACAGGGATTTGGACTCTTCATCCGCAATCGCCAGTATTTTCATCGGTAAATCAACCTTCCTTTTCCCTTACTCCCTGCTGCCTGACCACAGGCGCCGCCTGCTCCTTCAGCTCTTCCTTCTTCGGAATGGAACCGATCACATTTTCCGCCAGCCAGTCCATCGTCATGATTTCCTCCGGCTGCAGACTCTTTTCCGGATCCGGCTGCACGATGCCGTTCTGGGAATACAGCACACCGGAAAACGGATTGAATTCCCCCGAACTGATCGTTGCCCGCAGCAGATCCACCAGACGTTTCGTCCCTATTGGCAGATATTGGGAACATATTACCTCTATCACCCCTTCCGATATCCCCCACCAATAATTGATAGCCTTTGTAAATGACGGGTCGTCGTCGTATTTCCATGTCCCGTCCAGGATCGTCCGCAGAAGCTGCACATAAAACTGCCCCCAATGGTACAGAGGCATAGCCAGGTTCCTTGGCTGCCCCCCATCCATATGATAAATACCGAAAAAGCGGGAAGCCTCTTCCGGTATCGTCATATCCTTGCCGGAAATACAGGAAGCCCCTGTTTCCCTGATCCGCTCTTCAATATCCAGCCCCTTCCTGGAAGACCATTCCAGATAAACCTCCGCCCGTGGATTAATCATTTTCGCCCCCAGCGCAAAAGCATTGATATTCGCTATGGAACCGTAAATCGGATAGGCCTCGACATAAATCAGCTTATTGTTCTCCGCCATCGCCCCGGCTATGGCGCCCATCAAAAATTTCGCCTCATGCATCCGCGAATAATAAGTCCTTATATAACGGTGCGAAGTATTCAGGGAACAGTTCATAACCCGTACCTCCGGGTTTGCAATCGCCGCCTTCACACTGGCCTGTACAAAAGCAGGCGTTGTGGTAAAAATCAGATTCGCACCGGAAGCTACGGCATCCTCTATCATGGAACCGGCGTTTTCCTGCGTCACGTTTTCATATACCATTGTGCTTAACTCTTCCTTATAAGTCGCCTCCAGATAAATCCTCCCCAGCTCATGCGCGTAAGTCCAGGCCGACGTCCCCGGGGTTTTCTCATAAATAAAAGCAATCTTTAACCTCTGCGTACCAAGGGAATGCAGAATATTAAACAGCGGCTTCTTCTCCTGACTCGGTTTCATCTTCAGATCAATTTCCTGCTCTTCCTGAAGAATCGCAAACTCCTCCCAGCTCTTCGCCATCAGTTCCTTCAGCTCATTCGTCGTCTTCTCATCCACTTCATCATAACCGTATAAGGTGATAAAAGACAAAAAAGCATCCCCCGGCGTGATATCCAGCTTGCCGCCGCCTTTCTGCATAAACTCCGCCTTAAACCTCGTATAAAGGGCGCTGAACTTTAACAGATCATCATCCGTCCAAACCTCCCCCGGCGCTTTCCCCACCGCTTTCTGCAGTTTCTGGAAACTTCCCTCCTCGGAAAACCATATGTAATTGATCGGGGCCGACTGGTAAAAATCCATAAATTCATAATAAATCTTATTCTCTTTTTCCTCCGTGCGCCTGGGCACAATACGGGTTACGTTCCCCGGGATGGAAACCACGTCAAAAAACTTCATGACGCTGACCCGTTTATTCCCCTCCTCCACATAAAATTTATTCATATATTCATATGCCTTAATCGGATCCCGGATCCCTTCCTCCACATGGCAGGTACTTAAACTGATCCATTTGGCGGCAAATTCTGAATTTTCCCTTAAAATGGGCATAAAATTCCCCGCAAAGGAAATACTCCTCCCCATTGTCTTAGTCCCTACAATCTGCTCCACCGGAATCTGCACCAGCCCCAGGGGCTGCTCATGGTATGACCCTTTCGGGGGCATAATGTCGTCCAAAACCGTCAGTGTCGGCTTCTCCCCGCGCAGCATCCGCGCCTGGTAATCCTTCTTCCCTGACTTATATGCTTTACTGTAATCTTCTCTTCCCATACTATCCCTCCCGCCGTACCGCTCCACAGTTTTCCCATACCCAGGCAGTTACTATGAAAAAACCTCCCTGCACCATTTTCATCACTGGTGATGCCGCATATGCGGGGCTATTTATTCACCATCAGTTTCACCATCGCCTGGTTCAGCCCGTCCACTGTCAGCTTGTACATCGGGAAAATATTCTTGACCGCAGTCTCCGCCTCCCGCCAGGGCGCATGGCCGGGCGCCATTTTGGGATTCATCCAGACTATCTTCTTATAATGCTTTTTCATCAGAAGCAGCCAGTCCATACCCGACAGCCCTCCGTTCGGCCCCCTGTAATTGCCTGTGGTGGAATATAACTCCTCCGGCGCCATCGCCGCGTCCCCCACGATAATTACCTTGTAATCACTGTCCAGGTTCCGGAACATCCATTCCGTGTCAATCCAGTCGCCGTTCTCACACTCCGGCGTCTTATATAACTTACTGTAAATGCAATTATGGAAATAATAAGTTTTCACATCTTTGTAATGGTTCGACTTATGCACCGACTGGAACAGTTCATTCAGCAAAGTCGTATAAGGGATCATCGTCCCGCCGGAATCCATAAGCAGCAGCAGTTTCACCGAATTTTTCCGCGGCTTTTCCATAACGATCTGCAGACAGCCGCCGTTATTGCACGTCTTATCTATCGTCCCGTTAATATCCAGCTCCGTTTTCGGGATATCCAGTTTGGTAGAGAACTGCCGCAGCCTTCGCAGCGCCTGCATAAACTGCCTGTTGTCTATGATCTTATCGTCCCTGAAATCCCTGTATTTCCGCGCGCCGACCACCGAAAAAGCCGACTGGTAGCCTGTCGTGCCGCCCACACGGACACCGCCTACATTCCCGCCCGTATTCCCGAAAGAAGTCTTGCCCATTGTCCCGATCCAGTAACTGCCGCCGTTATGCTCGCTGTCCTGATCTTTAAGCCTCTGCTTAAACTTCTCTTCCACGTCTTCCTTGTCAATCTGCACCTCTTCCATCCGGTTCAGATGATCCCTGGCCTCTTCATGGGCAAGCTCCATCATATCCGATTTGTCCAGCCAGCGCAGCATCTGGGAAGTGATCTCATCATCCGAATGAATCCCCTTAAAATGCTCTTCAAAAGCCAGATCAAACTTATCGTATTCCGTCTCGCTCTTGACCAGGATCATCCGCGCCACATAATAAAACTCCGTAAGGCTGCTCCCGCACAGCCCCTTGTCCAATGCCTCCTGCAGCGTCAGCCATTCGCTCAACGTCACATTCAGCCCTTTTGCTTTTAACGTATCAAAGAATTTGCCAAACATACCCTCTGCCTTTCTGCAGTCCCTTAGAGCCTGTTTAAAATCTGCTTTTCGCCATCTGTACACGGTGAAACCGTTCACCATTTTGCGGGATCTTTGCCCCTCATTCAGGGGGGCGATGCCCCACTATGCCTCCCTCATTCGGGGCAAACCTCTCACAAACTGTGGCGCACATCTGGCGAAAAGCAGATTATAAACAAAATTTTGCCATCCTGCGCAAAAAATTGTTTATAAGTGCCTAATCCTTACCGCGCACTCCCCTTCACAGTCTCCAGATCCTCATCCTTCTTCACAATAACCCCGACAAAAGGAAGCTCCTTCTTAATCTTTTCCAAAGGTATCCCGCCAATCTGAAGCGCATTCACCCAGTCAATCAGTTCCGATGTACTCGGCTTCTTGCGCACATCCTTGAGCGAACGGATCCAGTAAAAAACATCCATTGCATTTTTCAGCAGGTTATCTTCAATATCCGGGAAATGCGTTTTTACAATCTCCTCCATCAGCTCCGCATCCGGGAAATCAATATAATGGAAAATACACCTGCGCAGAAAAGCATCCGGCAGCTCCTTTTCCGCATTGGAAGTGATAATCACGATAGGGCGGTGCTTCGCCTTCACTGTACGCTTCGTCTCATGAATATAAAATTCCATCTGATCCAGCTCCCACAGTAGGTCATTGGGAAACTCCAGATCCGCCTTGTCAATTTCGTCAATCAGCAGGACTACCTGTTCCTCGCTGTCAAAAGCCTCCCCCAGTTTCCCCAGCTTGATATACCGGGCGATATCGTCCACGCCCTCCTCGCCGAACTGCCCGTCATACAATCTCTGGATCGTGTCGTATACATACAGGCCCTCCTGCGCTTTCGTTGTAGATTTAATGTTCCATATAATCAGCTTCTTGCCCAGCGATTTCGCCACCGCTTCCGCCAGCATCGTTTTCCCCGTTCCCGGCTCCCCCTTTATCAATAAAGGCTTCTGCAGCGCAATCGCCACATTCACACTCGCCATCAACTGTTCCGACGCCACATACTGAGAAGTGCTGCCAAATTCCTGTTTCATTTCACCCATCTTGTCCTCTTTCCGCGCCCTGCAAAACCGGCATGGGAAATCCATGCATACGCATGGGATACCCAAGCATACGCATGGGTTTCCCATACATCCGTTTCCGCGCATTTATTCATTAACTATTATGTTACGATATTCTGCGGATAAAAGCAAGATCTGTTCTCTCAGTTTCACGGAAATCCACTCCCCGCCCTATGCGTGGCCCTAGAGCGCGTATAGGGCGGGGAGTGAACTGTAACCTCCCCTCCGGAATCCGCCCTTCCCTTACCTTTCCGGCATCTGAAAGCCCGCAAGCGCCCTGTTAAGATAATCGTTAAAAGGTTTCATAATCCGGAAAAGCCCCGCCGCCTTTGCGGGAAAGTCCTCCGCCCCGCACACTTCTTCATCGCTCAGCGGATATTCCAGATACCAGCTCTTAAATTTCAGATATTCCGCCTGCGGATGCCCCTTCTCATACCCTGCAGGCACATTCTTTAACGCCGTCCCCTGTACAGTAAAATATTTTGCAAACTCCGGCTCATGGATCACCGCTTCCCATTCCTCACCGTTCCGGACAATGTAATCCCTTATCATCGCCGTCGCATCCTTAAACATATCCGCAAACAGCCCGCCTCCTAAAAAAGACTGGCCGCCCGGCTTTATCATAATATAGTATCCGACAGGGACAGGCAGTTTCCCTTTCGAGGAAATATGAGCGCGAAACGCAGGATTGTAAGGCGATTTGTCATGGCTGAAGCGGGTATCCCTTACAAGCTTAAACGTCAGATCTTTTGGATTGTTATGTAAAACATCGGCGTCAAATTTTCCGATTTCCAACAGCAAAGCCTGCAGCAATGCTTCAAACTCCGCGTTTGCTTTTTTGTACTCTTCCCGGTTTGCATGATACCATTCCCGGTTGTTATTCCTGCAAAGCGCAGACAGGTAATCCATAATTAATTGTGTATCCATAACCTCACCCCTCCCTTATGAATTCCTGACAACGGAAAGCTGCGTGGAATCCAAAAATTCCTGTATCAGATGTCTCGTTCGTTCGGGCGATCCGTAAAGCTTGCAGAAGGAAAAAACCTGGGATAAACCGTCAATATCTTCCATGGCATTTTTCACCTCGCACAGGGTCTTAAGGGGAATTTCTTCCGCCGCCGTATAATCCAGCCGCCGCGGGTTTATCCTGCGGCTTTGTATCGCATAATTGACCCTGTCTTTGCACCTGCATCTTCCGCCGCCGTATTCCCCGCAATACTGCCCGAGAAAATCCGCCATTTTTCTCCGTATCCGGGACAGCCGCTGGCGGTACGTTTCCGGAGTGATATCCAGAATATCCCCTGCCATACGGCTGTCAACCTGAAACATCGTACCTAATATAAAGATACATCTGCTGTCCGTATCAAGGCATTGCAGCATCACATTCGTACAGGACATCTTCAGCTCCTCCGCCAGGATATCCTTCTCCACATTCTGCGTTAAATCCGGCAGATCCTGTATTTTCCCGTTTTCTATATCCTCCCCGTAGTAATCAAAACTAAGCGGACGGTGGGCAAACATATGCTTTTTGTAATTTTTCAGATGGTTGACCGCAATGCGGAACACCCATGTTGTAAATGCGCTGTCGCCCCTGAAAGAAGACAGATGCGTAATCATCTTAAGCAGAATGTCCTGCGCGGCGTCCTCCGCATCCGCAAATGTACCGAGCATACGCAGGGATAAATTGAATACAATGTCCTGTACACTTTTGACAAGAGCTTCAAGGGCTTCTTTATCGCCCGACGTGGCTTTATCAACCAAAGCCTGTAATTCTTCCTTATTTTTATTCATAGATTCTTACCTCCTGTTTCATTAGACAACGCTCTGCTGCCTGTGTGACACAGGAAAATTATTTTACCGCTCCTTTATTTATTTTCCCTCATTACCCGGCATGGATTTCCAAACGCTATCGTATTATCCGGGATATCCTTTGTGACAACGCTTCCTGCCCCGATTACAACATTATTCCCGATTGTTACACCGGGCATGATAATGACGCCCCCGCCTATCCAGACATTATCCCCGACTGTTACCGGGGCAGTCTGCGTTTTGCAGAATTCAAAAGAACCATCCTCCCTGGGATTCCCGAACCGCTCGGCCGCATTCGTCGGATGGAAGGCAGTATATATTTGAACATTGGGGGCAATCAGGGCATTATTCCCGATCACAATCTTGTTGTCATCCAGAAAAGTACAGTTCATATTCACTTCACAGTTATTTCCGAAATAAATATTGTTCCCGTAATCCGCATAAAAAGGGGCTGTAATCCACAGATTCTTTCCCCTTCCCCCCAGCAGTTCATTTAAAATACGCTCCTTTTCTTCCGCATCGGCGGAATCTGTCCGGTTATAATCCCTCACTAAATCTTTGGCCCTGTGCCACTGTGACAGTAATTCCGTATCTCCGCAGTCATAAAGATCCCCCGCTAACATTTTTTCTCTTTCGGTCATAATTTTCTCCCTCGCTTTCCGATTTTTCCGGGTTTATTATATTGTATTTGTACGGCACTTACAATATTTTTCTGCAGATCCGCATTCCACAAAAGCATACATTACCGTTAATTTTTACCAAACTACCTTTACAAATCAATCCTGTCTGGATATAATTATATTTATTTATACTGCACACCGGTTAAATTTACAGTATGCCCGACTGCAGGCCGACTGCCAAGTACCTTTCGGGTTGCGTTACTGTAAATTCTGGCGGTCTGCAGTATATATTATAGTTATATCTTATTTTATAGGGGAATATTGCCAGCCAATAATTCTCCGCAAAGTAAAAGAGAAACAGGAGGTTACAAAATTGAAACAACAAGTTCGTTCAGTTGCTTTAGCGCTATGCCTGTGCATTTCTTTACCGTCCGTGGCATACGCATCTCAGGAAGGCTCCCCGCAGCAGGAGGCTGTCCTTCCGGAAACCCCGCCGGAGGGAATGGATCCAAGCGCCAATATACCCAATGCCCCGGCGGCGGCCGCAAAGGCCAGGGCGGCCTCACCGGCTTACCCCTCAACCCTGCAGACATCGCCCGACATTTCAAACCTTACTCCGATGGGAGTCTATGAGGCCATGATCGCGCTGCGGGATCAGGAACAATATAAGGAAGGGACGCCCTGGACTAACGATGAGCCTTATTCTGACACAAAGGGATATTACCATTGGAAAGGAGGAACCCTTGGCGGGGCAAATATCAGCGCCGTGGGATGCGTAGCTTTCGCATTTACTCTCAGTGATGCGGCATTTGGCGACCTGCCGTCCAGGATGTACGGGGCCGGCCAGTTTGCCTTTGAGGATATTAAACCCGGGGATATCCTGCGGGTAAATAACGACGTACATACCGTGATCGTACTTGAAGTAAGCGAATCGGGCGTGGTTGTTGCCGAGGGAAACATCAGTACCGGAGACAATAAGGGTAAGGTGCATTGGGGACGCGGGATATCGAAGGACGAGGTAATGAGCAGCACCAGCCATTATATCACCCGCTACCCGGAGGGCTACGTTTCACCGGACGATCCGAGTGCCAACGTATCAATCGGCTCCGGAACCCTTGGAGGACTTTCCTGGAATCTGACGAAGGCAGGGACGCTGACCATTTCCGGCCAGGGGGCTATGCCGGATTACAGCATGGCCTCAGAACAGCCCTGGAGCGAAAACAGCGGCAATATCCGGAAGGTTATCATAGGGGACGGCGTAACAAACATCGGTTCCTGCGCCTTTTGGGACTGCGGGGTTCTCAGCGCTGAGATTTCCTCCAGTGTGACGTCAATCGGCAACAGCGCTTTCCGCGGTTCCCAGATACTTTCCGTGACCATCCCTTCCAACGTGAAGACCATTGGCGACAACGCTTTCCAAGCCTGTATGAACCTTGGTTCGGTGACAATCCAGGAGGGTGTGGAAACAATCAGCCAAAGCGCTTTCCAATCCTGTGGTAAACTTTCATCTATAGTTTTACCTGCAAGTATCGGTGAAGTAGGCAGCGCAGCATTTTTTCAATGCCAGGAGCTGAAAAGCGTGAAATTTACCCCCGGCAGTAAACAGGTGAAGTTGGGAGACAATTTATTTACGAAATGTTACTACCTGACAAGCGTAACACTGCCGACAAGTATAGACCGCATTGGTGTTGGTATGTTCCAGAATTGCATATCACTTGCCGGAGTGCAAATCCCGAAAGATGCGGGAAGTATCGGACAATCAGCATTTTCTTCCTGTTCCTCACTGACCACTGTTATAATTCCGGACAGTGTAACATCAATAGGGATAGCTGCATTTGCAGACTGCCCTTTGACAGACATATACTTTACCGGCAGCGAAGCGCAGTGGAACAGTATAAGTAAAATAGGAGATACACAGGCAGCCGTATCAAATGTAACAAAGCATTATGACTACGTTCCCGCTCCCCCTGATTCCGGCGACGGGGACAACAACAATCCGGGTGGCGACAATTCCGGCGGCGACAACTCCGGTGACAACAATAATCCCGGCGGCGACAATTCCGGCGACAGCAACAACCCCGGCGGCGACAATTCCGGTGACAATAACAACCCCGGCGGTGACAATTCCGGTGACAATAACAATCCCGGCGGCGACAACTCCGGCGACAACAACAATCCCGGCGGCGACAATTCCGGTGACAATAACAATCCCGGCGGTGACAACTCCGGCGACAACAATAATCCCGGCGGTGACAATTCCGGCGACAACAATAATCCCGGCGGTGACAACTCCGGCGACAACAATAATCCCGGCGGTGACAATTCCGGCGACAACAATAATCCCGGTGGCGACAACTCCGGCGGCAATAACAATCCTGGCGGCGGCAATTCCGGCGACAACAACAATTCCGGCAGCAATAAGCCCGACGGGGATAACAACAATTCCGGTAACGGAAACAACAACGGCAATGGAAGCAGCAACGGCAGCAGCAATAAACCCGGAAACAACACAGGCAGCAATACAGGCTCCGGCAGTGGCAGCGGGAAAAGCTCCGGGACATCCTCCGGCACAAATACCGGCATAAATGCGGCGGCGGAAACATGGAAACCCGCAACTCCCGACGAGAAGAAACGGTATGCCTGCGTGGGTAAAGAAGCTGTCCGGTACACCTCGTCAAAAGACAATGCCTACCAGGTTTCCGTAACAAATGCAATGCAGGGGCCTATGTGCTTTAAATCTTTTGAGGCAGTCCTTGGGGATTATACGATTGGGCGGACTTATAACATCTACCCGCCTTCCGGTACTGCTTACAGCATGGATAAGGAAATCCAGATTACGCTGAATATCCCGGCGGCTGTTTACAGGGAGAACAGAGACTATAAGATGATCTGTGTCACAGAAAACGGACAGCCAATTGTCTACAACGATTTAGACAATAACCCCGGAACAATTACAATAAAAACAAATAAGTTCTACGCTTACGCATTGATTTACAAGTAAAAACAAAACCGGCAGCCAAAACAGCCATTGGAATCCATTATGGTTTCCAATGGCTGTTTGCGGTTTACTCCAATGTCATTCATTTTACTCCCTGGCCGCCTCAAAGAATACACCCTCATAATAAATCAGCGCATGTCCCGGATCCGTCAGATAAAAGAAACACCCAAACAACGAATCCTGCTCTGTATTGACATGATAATAGGTGAGTTCCCCTGCCGTAATCCCCAGGCTGGCGCTGCTTATCCGGTAGCTTTCTTCCAATTCTTCCGCCGTAACAGTCTCCTTCCCGTATCTTATCACGGTACTCCGTTCCTCATCCGTATTCCTCCATAAGGAATCGATCCCGTATTCCAGCCTTACGCCCACATAACTGTCTATCTCCTCCTGCGGCAGGGCATAAACCCCGGGCAGGGCATAACCCGTAATCTGCCATCTTCCATAGATGGAAGTCCCTGTAAAATAATCACTGTTCTCAGGCAAAGCCGCAAAGGCCGCAATGTCAGCAGCCGTCTTTTCCTCGCGGGAAAAATTATATGCATCCTCAAGATAATATTCCTCCTGGAAATATCCGCCGGGGTTATAAGTAAAAATCCGCGCCTGCGGAGGCGTCGGGCCGCTCTCATGCCCATAATGTGCTATTGTCACCACATCCGTATACCCGTCCCCGTTCAAATCCGGGAACGCCACCGCTGCCATTCCCTCAAAAACCGACCCGTCTTCCCTCACCCCTGTCCCTTTTTGCGGGAAAGAATAAATCTCCTGCCCGTCCCGCAGCAGTTTAAAAGTGACATCCGCATACGGGCTGACGCTCACCTCCGGCGCATATACCGCAAAAGTCACCCTCCCGTAAGGGTTCATCTCTATGTCATAGGATTCATTTTCCAGAATCCGCCCCTCCGGGGACTGCGGTATTACGGTTTCTTCCTTGCCGTCCAGGACAAATCCCCTCTCATTTTCCGCCGGGAGCAGATACAGCATAACCCGGGACGACGGGCCGCCGTCCTCCGCAGTCTTCAAAAGAGCCACTTCCGTCCGATTATCCGCCGTCCTGACATTTTCCACGGAAAAACGCCAGGACGGTGAATCGGAAACGGATACAAACAGGGAGCCGTCCTCATAAAGCAGGCTGCCGCCTGTCCCCAGCGCTTCCGGGCTTATTCCGTATTCACCAAGGCCCTTCCCGAAAATCTGCCGTATCTCCGCATCCGCCTCCTCATAACTTACCCTGATATACGGAATCTCCTCCCCGAGCTGTTCCGAATATCTGACCACCTGCTCCCTGTCAAAATCACTCGTATAGGAAGCAAAGAGGTAGTCTGCCCAGAAGGCGGCATTCAGTTTTTCTCCCGTCACAAAATCGGGAATCCTCCGGCCGATTTCCATAAGCCATGCCAAGTCTTCGTCGGACAATACACCCGCATTACCGTTTCCCGCTCCCTGGCCTGCGCCGGTTATGCCACCCTCATCCGCAGCCCCTCCTTGCGCGGAGGCATTTTCGGCTCCCTGTGCGCCCCCTGTCCCCGCATTTCCCGGATTCCCTCCGGCCTCCCCGCTGCCCATATTTCCCTCTGCCTGTGCGTTTGCCGGGTTTGTACCTTCCTCCCCTCCTGAGCTGTTTCCTCCCTCCTCCGATTCTGCCCGCGGCACCGTCATCAGCGCCGCCGCACAAAAAACGGCCAGAATGGCAACCAGGCAGACAATAAATAAATTTTTCCTTCTCTTTTTCATAATATTTTTCACCCTCTTCTCCGTATGGGACTCCCCGAATGCCAGCCCTGCCCCGAACCCGCTTTCCTTTTCCGCATAATTTTCCGCAATAAAGAGCAATGTCCTGGCGTAACTCTTCCGCTCTTCCAGCGATGCATGGCGCAATACCGTCTCATCACAGAACATTTCCATATCCTGCCCCATCAGGCGGACTGCCAGCCATACCAGCGGATTCCACCAGTGCAGGCAGATACACAAGGTCCCTATAACCCGGATCAGAGGATCGTGGTGCCTGATATGTGTCCTCTCATGCCGGAGTATATGTTTCTTTTCCCTGCCTTTTATCCCGTAAGGCAGATAAATTCTCGGAAAAACTATCCCCATTACAAAAGGCGATGCAATCCTGTCACAAAGCCATACATTTCCCTTCTCCCGCACAGCCGCGGCAACCTTCCGCTTCATGATAAGATATTGTATAAGATAAAAAAGCAGCAATCCCGATACGCCGATCAGATAAACAATGCCGAGTATCCCGGAAACCGGCCCGGAAAGTAAACCGCCCCCTCTCTTCCTGATATCCGATAAACGGAAATGCTCTGCCAGCCTGTCCGTAAATCCCGGATTCTTCGCCTGATCCAAAGCTTCCGTATCCTGCCCTGCTTCCGCCGTACTTTCCGCTTTTACTCCCTCCGGCATTTTTGCCGTCCCGCTCTCCCCGGACTGCACAGCCGCCTGCCCCGCATCCGCCGCGTCCTTTTCCGCACCCGAAACCGCATCCTGCCCCTGCTGCGGCAAAGACTGCTGCGGCAAAAACTCCTGTCCGGAACCTTCGGTGCCCTCCCCGTTCTGCCCCAGGCGGCCGGAATAAGCGGACAGATCCGGCTGCAGGCTGAACGGGCTTTCTATCCAGACTGGGCAAAGCAGTCTGATACCTACAAACGCCCACAGGCAGTAACTATATATCCTCGGATATCTTCGCAGCAAAAAACGCGCTGCCAGAACAAGCAGAATCAATAAATCCGCCTGCAGGCTTATCGCCCACAGCCTGTAAACCGCCCCCATCATTTCCCGTCCTCCGCCTCGTCAATAATCCGGCGAATACTGTCAATATCCGCTTGGGACAATTTCCTGTCCTTTAGGAAAGCCGCAAAGAAAGCCGGTATATTCCCCTTACTGGTGCGCTGCAGCAGTTCTTCGCTCTGCCATTTGTCCACTTCCTCTTTTGTGACCAGCGCTGAAACTACCGTGTTTTCACTTTTCACAATCCCCTTGCCCGACAGCTTCTTAATCACCGTATAAGTGGTGGATTTCTTCCATCCCAGCCTCTCGCTGCACAGCCTTACCAGCTCCGGGCTGGCAACCGGCTCCTCCTCCCATAAAATACTCAAAAACCGATACTCACTCTCAAAAACCTTCTCCATCCCATATTTCTCCTATTCCAGTTCCGCGCAGGCACCTAAATGCACACCCTATGGAAAGAATACAGCCCGCCCCTGCGTCCTGTATTCTTTCCGTGCATTTTGGTGCCCGCGCTG
>CANDKY010000021.1 GCA_947385425.1 uncultured Lachnospiraceae bacterium
AAAAAAGAAGATTCCTATTGGAAACACAGAAATCCCCTTAAGTCAATGACATTGCAAGTGAACGATGAAACGGATTGCACGTAGGTTGTGTTATGGACAGAAAATGGGAGTTAAAATGTTGTCTATAAAAGTATACTTTTTATAAAACTTCCATTATATGGGGAAAGTTCGTCAAAATGTCAAAAAAAGATTCGGATTTTTCTTGCATTTTTGACTAAAACGTAATATAATTAGTAAAAATTTGAATCGCAGGAACTTATCTATAAAAGTATATTTTATGGACAAACGGCAGGAAGCAAGATTATGGGAAAAGTATACGGTTATATCCGCGCCCTGGCTGACGGGCAGGATGTGGATAAGCAGATAGTTAAAATGCGTGAAATGCAGGTGATGGACAGGGATATTTTCATAGACAGGCAGGAGGATGGGGCGGATGCCTGTAAGAGCAGTTACAGGAGGCTTTTGCAAAAGCTGGAAGCCGGGGATCTGCTTTATATGAAAAACCTTGACAGCCTGGGAAATGATTATGGGGAAATCGGGCGGCAGTGGAGGACGCTGACGAAAGAGAAAAAAGCAGATGTGGTAGTGCTGGATCTGCCGCATGTGGACACCAGGCAGGGGAAGCAGCAATGCGATACCCTGGTGGAGGATATCGTGCTTGTTATGCTGGAATATTATGCGGATACGGAACAGGCGGCGCGCGGGCAGAAGCGGAAAGAGGGGATTGAAGAGGCCGGGAGCCGCGGCGTATGTGATTAGCAGGATACAGAGGGGTATATGGGAATGGAGTATATTATCGTGCAGGCAGGCGGTAAGGGCACCCGCCTGGGCTATCTTACGAAGAATAAGCCAAAGGCATTGGTGCCGGTAGGGAACCTTCCTATGTTGTTCCATCTTTTCCGGAAGTATCCGGACAAGAGATATGTGATTATCGCGGATTATAAAAAGGAAGTATTGCATGAATATCTGTCGGCTTTTGCCAATGTGAAATACCAGGTGGTGGATGCGGAAGGGACAGGGACTTGTTCGGGGGTAAGGCAGGCGATCGGCCGGATCCCGGAGGGACAGCCGTTTATGCTGGTTTGGTCCGATTTGATTCTGCCTGCAGATTTTGCCTTGCCGGAAGGATACCGGGAGGGCGGATTGGCATCGGAAGATTATATCGGGATATCCGGGACATTCCCGTGCAGGTGGAGTTATTCGGAAGGAAAATTCAGGGAAGAGACATCCTGTGAGCATGGGGTGGGCGGTTTCTTCCTTTTTACGGAGAAAAGGAAGCTGGCAGATGTCCCTGAGAGCGGGGAACTGGTCCGGTGGATGCAGCAGAAGGGGATGAAGTACAGGGAAATCAGCCTGGCCGGTACGAAGGAATTTGGGCTGTTGGAAGAATACAGGAAACTGGGAAGGGAAAAGTGCAGGCCGTTCAACCGGATAACGGTAGAGGGCGATGTGTTAACAAAGGAGCCGGCAGACAGTCAGGGGGAGGCTCTTGCCGCCAGGGAATGTGCATGGTATGAGAAGGCGGAGAAGGATAAGGTAGCTATTCTGCCGCGGATATACGGGAAGGAACCTCTTAGGATGGAGTTTGTCAGGGGCAAAAATATTTACGAATGCGAGTTATCCTATGAGGAGAAAAAGCAGGTTCTTGGGAAATTAGTAGGTGCGCTGCATGATTTACATAAAGTAGGGGAGATACCGGCAGACTCCTTCAGTATGAAAGAAGCTTATTTTCATAAGACGATGGACAGGCTGGCTAAAGTCAGGGATCTGATCCCTTTTGCCGGGGAGAGGGAAATTGTTGTAAACGGTAAGAAGTGCAGGAATGTATATTATCACAAAAGGGAACTGGAAAAACGGCTGGAGGGGCTAACGTGCGGCACGTTCTGTTTTATCCATGGGGACTGCACGTTTTCGAACCTGATGCTCCGGGAGGACGGCAGCCCGGTGCTGTTGGATCCAAGGGGGTATTTTGGATATACGCAGTTTTACGGGGATGAACGGTATGACTGGGCGAAATTATATTATTCGGTTGCAGGGAATTATGACAGGTTTAACCTGAAAGATTTCCGGTTGGAAATAACGGATCAGGAAGTCCGCCTGGAGATAGTATCCAACCATTGGGAGGATATGGAGCGGGAATTTTTCAGGCTTACGGGAGCGGATGAATATGAGATCAAACTGCTGCATGCGGTCATATGGCTGTCGCTGACAACATATGCGTGGCAGGATTATGATTCCGTCTGCGGGGCGTTTTACAATGGGCTGTATTATTTGGAGGATGTGCTATGATTGGCTATTTTGAAAAACAGATAGCGGAGTTTGATCAGTCAATCCACTCACTGGATGAGGAACTGTTTGAGAAATGGGTGGATGAGGCGGTAAGGACGTTGGAGGACGGGCATAAAATCATTGTATCCGGCCTGGGGAAAAATGTCCCGATCTGTGAAAAATTCGTCGGTTCCATGGTATCTATGGGGCTGGATACGTATTTCCTGCATACAAATTCGGCGGTGCACGGCGATATGGGCCTCGTGAAGGATGGGGATATGGTAATCCTTTTGACAAAGAGCGGGGAAACGGAGGAGTCGGTTTACCTGGCAAGGCTCTTAAAGAAGCGGAAGGTGGATATGTGGCTGCTTACTTTTAATCCGGACAGCACCCTTACGAAGGAGATCGAAAACAGCATTGTGCTGGATCTGGAGCATGAGGGGGATTTGTGGAATATCATGCCCAATAATTCGACTACGATGAACCTGATTGTACTGCAGGGGCTGGCTATGATGATTGCCAGGCGAATGGAACTGGATATCGGACAGTTTAAGCGGAACCATCCGGGCGGGCATATCGGGGAGATCCTGGCCGGAGCCGATATCGGATAAGGCGGAACTTAACGCCGGGAAAGCGGCGTTCTTCCAGGTCTATCATGGATGGATTTGGGCTGCTACAGGGCGGTGGCATGGGAGTTAGGGTGAAGAGGACGTTTTGCGGGAGATGCGGCAATGATAAGGGAAATCTGCAGTGTTACATATGGGCGGCTGATATGGCAGAAGTATAAGAGACGGTTTTGTCTGGACGAACATACGGTAGTGCTTGTGCTGGCGGGGGAAAACAGAAAGGTGGATTATTATGCGTTGGCGCACCTGGAGGATTATGTGAAGCGTAAGGTTGCCAGCCGGGGGGTCATTCTTGCGGCAGACAAAAGGGCTTTAGGGCAGGCGCGGAAAATGAAGTTTCCGTTTGACACGGAGGTCTGCCGGGTGAAGGAAAACGAAGTCCTGCGGCTGCATGATTATTATTGCTTTGAAGAATATTTTGATAATATCGTGTTTACCTTTATCCGGAGGCCGGAGGCAAATATGCTTTGGAAGCTGCTTCGGGAGACGGAGGTAAATGAGGAGGAAGTGGCGTGTCTGGGATGTTACTGCCTGCGCCGGATGCCGGAGAAAAAGCAGGATGCCAGGGAAAATGGACGGCAGGAAGCGTATGGATATCAAAAAGGGCCAAGGCATGGGGCGTAAGGGCCGGGTTCATCAGGATAGGAGCGGCAGAGAGGCATGTATGAAGAGGAACACAGGCTTGTTGAAATAAAAGTAAGGAATCTGGTTAAGGAAGGCCGGCTGGAAGGGAAACATATTTATTTGTTCGGTGTCAGTGACAGTACGAGACAGATTATAGGGATGCTGCGTGATTTTCATATAGAGCCGCTTGGGGTGCTGGATAATGATTTGTCGAAGAAAGACAGTTACTGCAGCAGGGTGAGGGTGCTTCCGGTGGAGGGAATAAAGGAAATCAGGGACAGGAGGAATGTATTCCTGATCTATTCTATCTTCTGGAGGGAAATGGCTTCACAGTTGGAAAATCTGGCGGTACAAAGAGAGAATATTGTATGTCTCTATAAAAAGCGGGATTCTTTGCGGAAGCAGTTCGCAATGGCTGGGCGGGGAAGGAAAATATATAAAAGGCTGTTAAAAAAATACGGGGATGTACCTGTTTTCATATGCCCGTATACCGGTACAGGGGATGTTTATCTGATTGGGACTTTCTGGCGGCAGTATTTGGAGCGGACAGGGATTAAGGATTATGTCTTTGTGGTAATCGGCGGCGCGTGCAGGAAGGTGGCCAGGCTGTTTGATATCCGGAATGTGGAAGTGCTGGGGACGCAGGACGAAGGGAAATATCTGATTAAATATTATATGCTGTGCCCGCAGGAGATTCGGTTGAAGATTTTGAATGACGGGTGGTGGCAAAACCGTTGTGCGAATCCAATGCAGTGGTTCCGCGGATACAAAAGGCTTTATTTTACGGAGTTGTTCAGGAAGTTTGTATTTGGGTTGCCGGATGATGCAATGCCGGAAAAGCCTGGATTGGAAAAGGAAGGGCACGCAGCCAGGGAAGTAGAAAGGATATTTCATGATAACCGGCTTGCGGCTGGGAAAACGGTGGTCCTGTCACCTTATGCGAATACGCTTGCGGATTTGCCGGATAGTTTCTGGGAGGTAATTGCACGTGAACTGTCCGGGAGGGGATATGTGGTATGTACTAACAGCAGTGGGCAGAAGGAACTTCCTGTCAAGGGTACTGTGCCAATATTTTTCCCTTTGGATTTGGCCCCGCAGTTTATCCGGAAGGCAGGTTATTTCATCGGCGTAAGAAGCGGTTTGTGCGATGTGATAAGCGCTGCCAAAGCAAAAAAAATTATTTTGTATGATAGGAGGAACCGTTTTTTTCTCAGCAGTGCATATGAATACTTTAGTTTAAATCATATGGGATTGTGTGAGGATGCGGTCGAAATTGAATTTGACAGTAAGAAAATAGATGAGTGCCTGGGACGTATAATGGCAGAGTTCTAATTTATTCAGGCAGGGAAGGCAGAAACGGAATGGGACAGAAAAAATATCATTTAATAAATGATTTGCCGCATATCTATGAACTTGAGGATATGATGGAATTTTGCAAAAAATATAAGGTTTTGTATATTTATGGGTGCAAAGAGGAACAGGAATATCTTTTAAAGTATTTTGATATGTGCGGGATTGCTATCAATGGTTATGCAGTAACTATGCTGCCGAAGGAAAAGAAAGAGTTTATTTACCGGGAGATGCCTGTAAAGGAATTTGAGGAAATACGCCTGGAAGATTCCGTGGGAATTATATTGGGGCTTCCGGACAGGAATTTCAATACCATAATCCCTATGTTCCGTGAAAAAAATTTTAAGGATTACTTTATGATGTCAGAGCATACGAGAAAGGCGATTGCCTGTCAGGTAAAACCACGGACAAGGGATGAGCTTACTTTCGAAATAAGCCTGGCCGACCACTGTAATTTATCCTGCCAGATGTGCGACCATTATTCGCAGCTTTCGGAAGCCTGGTTCGTGGATATGGGAAGGTTTGCAAGGGATATGGCAAGGATGGGGGAATTGTTTGCTCATAAGATAGCGGCAATCACTTTGCTTGGCGGGGAGCCGACCTTGCATGAGGATATTATAGAATGTATGCGGATAACGAGGGAACAGTTCCCGGAGGCGGAGCTGATTATACTGACGAACGGGGTGCTGCTGCTGCAGTTGGAGCATTCGCCAAAAGGGAATTTCTGGCAGGCATGCAGGGACTACCATGTACATATAACAGTGACGGTATATCCGGTGAAAGTGGATTATGAGGCAATCGAGAGGAAAGCGGCGGAGTATGGGGTTTCGCTGGGGATGTCCTCCAATATCCATGCACAGAAATCGACGAAAGTGGTGAAGATTTCCGATAAGCATACTTTGGATTTGAAGGGGCAGGTGGATAGGTTTTATTGTGTAAATTGTTTGTATTTTAACAAGTTCAATGTGCTGAAGGACGGAAGGGTTTATATGTGCCCGGTGGCTGCACATATTGATATTTTCAATAAGCATTTTAACCAGGATCTCAAGCTGCAGCCGGAGGATTCGTTGGATATTTATGAGATTGACAGTTGGGAGGAGATCGCGGAGTTTAGCTGCCGGTATGAGCCTTTCTGCAGTTATTGCGATTTGAAGCATTGGGGGCATCATTCGGAGTGGAAGGCGAGCAGCAGGGAGATAGAGGAGTATGTGTAGGGTTTGACATAAATTTATTTGCGGCATAGGTAAATTACAACTTCGAATATTGGCGCATGAAACGCGGAAACAAAGCTGAAATGAGAAAAATAACGAGGTGGAAGGATGTATTATGTGGAATTGAATAACGGGGTTGTGATACCGCAATTAGGGATCGGAGGCTTTGCCCAGAGTAAGGATGCGATCAGGCAGGCGTTGGAAATGAGGTATCGGCTGATTGATACGGCGGCGCAGTATGGAAATGAAGCAGAAGTCGGGGAGGCTATTCGGGAGAGCCGCGTAAAGAGGGAGGACATTTTCCTTACAACGAAGCTTTGGACAGAGGATATCAGGCAGGGGCGTACTTACGAGGCATTTCAGGAAAGCCTGGAAAGGCTGCAGACAGATTATATTGACTTGTACCTTATCCATTGGCCGGCGGAAGGATATGATAAGGCATGGAAGGTGATGGAAGGGTTATATCGGGAGGGGAAGATACGGGCGATTGGCGTGAGTAATTTCCATGTATGCCATTTGGATAAAATCAGGGAGACGGCAGAGGTGATGCCTGCTGTCAATCAGATAGAGTCCCATCCGCGTTTCTGTAACCAGGAGTTGATTGATTATTGTATGAGGAAAGGGATTGCTGTGGAAGCGTGGTGTCCGTTAGGAGGCGCTGGCAGCAGGCTGCTGCAGGACGGGACGCTTGCAAAGCTGGCGGATAAATACGGAAAGACGGCGGCACAGGTTGTGATCCGGTGGCATATCCAGAGAGGGGTTATTGTTTTTCCAAAGACGGCGCACAGGGAGCGGATGGAGTCTAATATGGGGGTGTTTGATTTTGCGCTTTCTGATGAGGATATGGCGCTGGTTGGAGAGATGGACAGAGGGAAACGGATCGGGGCGGATCCGGAGGATTTTGGTTTTTAGGCAATATTACGGTGTGGTAGCTTTTTCCGGCAAAAAATATGTAACAAACTGTGCAGTATTGAATTTTACATTTAAGCTGTAACGCTTTTTGTTAGGTATGCTAATTTTCAAAAAGCCAGAGAAATCAAAGGTTTTTAGGAATTCATAGAATACCTAATTAGGTATTCTATCATAAGAACGAATTTTCTCAAATACATTGATTCTACGGTATTTATCGAGTTATAGCGTACCTAATTTGAATTCGTTACAGTTTAAGCAGGCATGTTGACAGGAAGGGATTGTGACATAATGTTGTTAGCAATATATGGAGCACACGGTCTGGCAAAGGAAGTATACATTATTGCAAAAAAAATAAACAATATACAACATAAATGGAATGAGTACTGCTTCATAGATGATGTAAATGAGATAGTTGAGCTTCATGGAATAAAAGTTTATAAATTCAGTGAACTTATTCGGCAAAAAGACAAAAATGATGTAGAAATAGTAATAGCGGTAGGGGAACCCAGTCTCAGAAGCTTTATGTACGGTAAAGTAAAAGGAGAAGGTATCCGTTTGGCAACGCTGATACATCCAGGAGTGTATATTGATGAAACTACAGTCATTGGAGAAGGAGCCGTTATAGCAGAAGGCGTAACGGTAACTGCTGATGTAGAAATTGGTGCAAATACATATGTACAGCCTCATGCGGTGATTGGCCATGACATAAAGATTGGCCGGCATACAGTGATTGGTTCGAACTGCCAGATTGGCGGGGGAGATAGAATTGGCGACAGAGTATTTTTGGGGTTTTTATCGGGGACTACAGATCATATTTCTATAGGCAATGACGCTATCATATCTGCCGGATCTATTGTTTTCAGAGAACTGCCCGAAGGGGTTATTGCGGTTGGTAATCCTGCGAGAATTGTAAAGAAAAATGAGAATAAAAAAGTTTTTAAGTAAAAATGAGGACAATTAGATGGAAAAAAGTCTTAAATTCGATTCGATGGGAATACAGCAATGTCAGAGAAACAGATATCCTTTGCTTTTTATTGACAAAATAGAAGAGGCTGTTCCTATGGAGAGAGCATATGCAATTAAAAATTTTTCGTATAACGAATGGTTTTTTCCGGCGCATTTTGATGATGAACCCAATGTACCCGGGTTTGTTCAAGTTGAAGCTTTGGCACAAACATTTTTGATGACATTTCTATGTGTGGATGAGTATAGAGGGATGAAGACTGCATTTGTCAGTATTGACAGAACAAAATTTAAAAGGAAAATTGTTCCTGGGGACAGATTAGAGATATATGCCACCCTGGATTCTTTTAATCGGGGAGTCGCTAAAGGGCATGTAGAAAGTTATGTAGATGGGGAGGCAGCTTGTTCAGCCAGCCTTGTTGTTGCAATTCCGGATGTAATAAACAGATATAGGCCAGAGGCAAAATAATATGACAAGTAAAGAAATAGAAAAGTTGGCGCTTGCTGTGCGTAAGAGAATCATAAAGATGGCGTATGAGTGCAATAATAATGTCCATTTAGGCGGGGCGTTATCTATGGTAGATATTCTAGCGGTTCTGTATGGAGATATATTATGTAATATTGGCGGTTCTTATGAAGAGCGTGATAAGTTTATCCTTAGTAAGGGACACGGGGCATTGGCATTGTTTGCAACGCTTGGAGAGATGGGAATTATACCGGAAGAACGTCTGCATACTTATCTGTCAGATGGCAGTAACCTTTGTGCACATCCTGTAATGGAACCTGAAATCGGGATTGAGGCGTCCAATGGAAGCCTGGGGCAGGGTATTTCCATGGCGGTAGGGATAGCCCTTTCTGCTAAGCGTAAGAAAAGAGATTATCAGGTATACACAATTATTGGCAATGGGGAAAGTGATGAAGGCCTGGTGTGGGAAGCATTGGCATCAGCGTCACATTTTCAATTGGATAATTTCACTCTTATATTAGACGATAATAAATTTCAGAATGACGGTGCAAGTGAAACGGTTATGTATTATCCGAATTATAAAGAGCGGCTGCATGCATTTGGGTTTGATGCAGCAGAAATAGACGGCCATAATATTTCAGAAATATGTAAAGCGCTGAGAAGCCGCCATACAGAAAAAAAACCGAAGGCAGTTGTTGCTAATACAATAAAAGGATATGGGATCTCTTTTATGGAAAATGATAATAGCTGGCACCATAACCGCCTGACACAGAAAAATTATGAGCAGGCAATGAGGGAACTGGAAGAATCAATATGGAGATAAAGAAATCAGAAATCAAAAGATGGGCGGCAATGGGTCCAAGGGCTGCATTTGGAATGGGCATTTTAAAATTATATGAAGAGGAACCGGATTTTTTCGTTATGTCGGCTGATTTAGGAAGCTCGTCAGGGTTAGCGAGGTTTTATTCCAAGTATCCGGAAAGTTTTGTAAATGTCGGAATCGCAGAGCAAAATTTAATAGGTGTTGCAGCAGGGCTGGCGAAGGATGGGACGCCGGTATTTGCTACTTCCTTTGCACCGTTCATCTCAATGAGGGCAGGCGAGCAGATCCGCATGAATATGGGATATATGCACTTAAATATAAAGGCAGTAGGATTAGGCAGCGGGCTGGCAATGAACACATTGGGGGCATCCCATTTTGGATTGGAAGATATAGCTGTTATGCGTACAATTCCCGGAATGACAATCCTGTGCCCATCTGATGGTCTGCAGATTGTAAAATGTATTGAGGCTTCAAAGCACTACAATGGACCTGTATATATACGTTTATCGGGAGGTTCTGATATTATTTATGACGACAATTTCAATTATGAAATTGGTAAATCTATCATCTTAAAAAGGGGAAACAAGGTAGCCCTGGTTGGTGCAGGCTCCGTTGTTTCACAGGCGTTAAAAGCAGCGGATATGCTTGAAAAGCAGGGGATTTCGTGTACAGTCGTTGATATGCACACATTAAAACCATTAGATGAAGATACATTAAATTCATTGATAGAGTATGAACTTATTGTAACAATAGAAGAACATACAATTATTGGCGGATTGGGCAGTGCAGTTGCAGAATACTATGCGTGCGGCGGCAAAAGGCCAAGGCAGGTAATGATTGGGATAAATGATTTTTATCCTCATCCGGGAAGTTATGAATACTTATTGAATGAGTGTGGGCTGACACCGGAAAAAATTACGGAAAGAGTTATGGAAGTGTATGTTGGAAAATAAAAATATTGTCATTACAGGAAGTAACAGGGGAATAGGGTATGCTGTTTTAAAGGCATGTGCAGAAAACGGTGCGAATGTGTTTGCTTGTATGCGTAATAAATCAGATGAAATGGAAAGGAAATTACATAATATCTCAGAGGAATATGAGGTCAATATCTATCCGGTTTATTTTGACTTGTGCGATGAACAGATGATTAAAGATGGCGTATCTGAAATTTTAAAATATAAAATACCGATTTCGGGGATTGTAAATAATGCAGGCATTGCCGGGGCAAAAAGTTTATTTCTAATGACAACAATGGAAGATATACGGAGTACATTTGATGTTAATTTCTTTGGACATGTTCTTTTAACGCAGCGCCTGCTAAAAAATATGATCCGGAATAAGTGCGGCTCTATTGTAAATATAAGTTCAGCGGCTGCAATAGATGGGGATCCGGCACAATTTGGGTATATTACCAGTAAGGCAGCAATGATTGGTGCGGTAAAAAAGTGGGCGAATGAATTGGGCAGTTATGGAATAAGAGCAAACGCGGTAGCGCCAGGAGTTACAAATACAGATATGGTTTCGGAAATGAGAGAGGAACTATTAGCCGATACAGTTGGGAATACGGCAATGCATCGAATAGGGCAGCCTGATGAGATTGCTAAAACGGTAGTATATTTGTTGTCTGATTACAGTAGTTATATGACGGGGCAGACAGTAAGAGTAGATGGCGGCTTACATCCGTAGGCGGTATTTTATGTTTAAATGCATAACAGATTGTAATTAATGAAAAATGTAATGAAATTAGTATATATTAAGGCGGAATAAAAGGTTGGGATTATTGTATGGAACTGAAAGATAATAAAAGAGTTCTCGAAAAAATGAGGGCTTTTGACAGATATATCAGCGAGCATGGCGGTGTAGGCACGGCACCAAGAGGACTATTGCTTAATTATAGTAATGCATGTAATTTCAAGTGCCAGCAATGTTTTACAGAGTCGCCAGGCAAACCGTTTTGCGGGACATTATCGTTAGACGATATAAGGAAATTGGCTGATGAAGCAGACGAATTGGGTATGTATGAAATTCTGATTGAAGGCGGAGAGCCATTAGTATGTAAAGAATTGTATGATATTATCAATATATTTGGCTCAGACCGCTTTTATATAGAAATGACTTCTAACGGATATCTGTTAACCAGGCAGATTGCGGAGAAATTAAAACAGGCGGGTATGTCGCGGGTTTCGATTAGTTTGGACAGCACAAAGCCTGAAATACATGACGGATACCGGGGCGTAAAGGGTGCGTATGACCATGCATTGAAAGCTTTGAAAAATGCAAAAGATGCTGGCATGCAGGCGTCCGTTAATTTCCTGGTAGGGCATTATAATATTCATTCGGGAGAAGTGGAAGAGATTGCAGAGTTCTGCCAGGAACATGATTATCATTTTTCGCTAGTGCTGGCTGTCCCGACCGGAAATTGGAAAGGGAAATTTGACGTGATGCTTACTTCGGAGGATGCTGCATATTTGGAAAGCCTGAGAGGGAAGTATAAGCATTTTTGGAGGGATATATGGCCCCCGTTACCCAATAAGAAAGTACAGATAAGCGGATGCATAGCGGTGAACCGTCCTTACATCAATCCATATGGTGATGTATTGCCATGTTCCTATTTACATATGAAACTTGGCAATATCAAAGAACAGCCATTGAAAGAAATTATGGAATATGGTTTTTCGTATCCATATTTCAGTGAGCAGCATTACTGCTGTTATGCAGGGGAAGATGTCCGGTTTATGAAACAGTATTGCATGCATGATATGTCAATATTGGAGCCTATTGATATTAAAGAAGTATTAAATAATAGAGGAGAAAATAACAATGACTAATCTGGAAAAGTATATTGCAGCGTTTGTAGAAGCGTTAGGAGTAGATGCGGATGTTGTGAATTCTACATTAAGCTATCAGTCTGTTGCTGAATGGGATTCCGTAGGACACATGAGTTTGATTGCAGAATTAGAAAATACTTTTGATATTGAGATGGAGACAGATGATGTAGTGGATTTTAGTTCTTTTGATACAGGGATAGGAATTTTAAAAAAATATGGGATAGATGTGTAGTTTTTATTTCATAGAAAGGAAAAGCCAAATGAAGGAATTGACTCCACCAATTAGGGCAGATAGAAAACCTTTATGGGAATTGCTGCCCCTTGAACAGCCACTTAGGATAAATATAGATCCATGTGATGTGTGTAATATTAAATGCGATTTTTGTTTCCAAAGTAAGAGTAAGGAATTTAAAGGAAATATAATGACTGTCGAGATGTTCGAGAAAATAATTACGCAGTTGAAGGAATTTGCTGACCCAATAAATGTGATACATCTTTATGGTCTGGGAGAGCCTTTAATAAACAAGAATATCCCTCAGTTTATTCGAATGGTTAAGAGTGAAAATGTGGGAAAGGAGGTAAAGACTACAACAAATGGTACTTTACTTACATATTCGCTAATAGATGAATTGATGGAAGCTGGATTGGATGAATTGACTATTTCGCTAAATGGGTTAAGTGATGAGGATTTCGAGAGAATTACAAGAGTAAAGATAAATTTTGAGAATGTGTTTGACAATATTAAGTATCTATATGCTCATAAACGGAACTGTCATATACACATTAAGATAATTGGAGATTATTTTTCAGAGGAAGAGAAGAGTTTATTTATAAACCAAATTGGAGATTATGCGGATACCATAAATATAGACGGAACTACGAACCATTGGTCAGGGTTTAAAATTACGGCAAAACAACAGAAACAGTATAATATTGGTGAAGGATCATTTAAAGAATGGCCTGTATGTGCGTTTTGCTTTTATGAGTTAGCGGTTCACAGTGATGGTTCTGTAAGTCCATGTTCCGTAGACTGGCAAAAAGACAAACAAAATCTGGGGAATATAACGGAGTCGTCATTAAAGGAAATATGGAATTCTGAAAAAAGGAAAGAGATATTGGTAAGTTTCCTTGAAGGGACAAAGAATCCATATATAGCGTGCCGGGAATGCGAGTATCCTAATTCGGGAGCCGGTGTAAATTTAGAACCATATAAAAAGGAGTTATTAAAAAAGTATGTATGAAAAAGATATCAGAGAACAAAAAGTGAATATTATTGAAATGGTGCATACTACCAAAATCGCGGCACATATGTCGCCCGCTATGGCAATGCTGGAAATATTTAATGTTTTGCTGCGAGATATCATGGATATAAAAAACGGGATTGATGATGAAAGAAGCGATAAGCTTGTCCTTAGTAATGGACATACGGCACTGGCATTATATGCGGTATATCAGACACTTGGAATAATCACGAAAGAAGATTTTTATACATATAAAAAGAAAGACAGCAGGTTTGGAGTCCATCAGGATCGCCACCATACGCCGGGAACCATCATTTCTACGGGCTCACTTGGGCACGGGCTTCCTAATGCCATAGGCGTTGCATATGCATGGAAGCTTCAAGGGAAAAGCAACAGAATTTTTATCACTGTCGGGGATGGGGAGTTAAATGAGGGAAGCATTTGGGAAAGCGTTATTTTTGCTGCCAGGATGAAGCTGGATAATGTGTGCTGTATTGTCGATGATAATAAGTCGACAGAATACATGCCGGATATTATTGGAAAATTCAGGGCATTTGAGTGGGATGCGGTGGAAATTGACGGGCATGATGAGGAGTGTCTGCGGGATGCATTATCGAAACAGCCAAAAGGCAGACCATATGTTGTCGTAGCTGATACGGTTAAAGGAAATGGAGTGGAATTGTTCGAAAATAATCACGCAGAATGGCATGAGAAGGCTGTTTCAGATGAGGATTATGCAATAATTATGGAGGAATTGCGCTGATATGAATTTAATGACGTCAGAGTTTTATACGACAATAGAGAATGTGCTGGCAAAGGATGAGCGGGTAGTAGTTATTTTAGGTGTTTCAGGTGTAGGGATATGTGTGGATTTGTCCAAGAAATTTCCGGGGCGTTTTATTGATGCCGGGATCATGGAACAGTCAATTATAGGGATTGCATCAGGTATGTCGGTTGCGGGTATGGTTCCGGTTGTCTATGGACAATCAACTTTTATGATTGAACGTCCATATGAACAGCTTAAAGTTGATTTTGGATATCAAAAGCTAGGGGGAAATTTTGTTGTATATGGTGGCAGTACGGAATGTGGAACAATAGGGGCAACACATTGCTGCCCGGCCGCTTTGTCTGTTTTGTCTGTAATACCGGGAATGGAGATTGTTGTCCCGGGCAGCCCATATGAGTTTACTTCACTTTTCATGGAGTCGTATGATAATGGCAATCCTACCATATACAGGACATCTATATTTTGCAATTCATATAATGGCTCGGTTGCATTTGGCAGGGCGAATGTCGTAAAGAAGGGAAGTAAGGCAACAATAATAGCGATAGGGCCGATGCTGGAACTGGCTATGCGGGCATTAGGGGATGAAGATGTCACGGTTTTATACTATACGACAGTGGCACCATTTGATACGGCTGCTTTGCAGTCGAATTTTGTAAATGATCGGTTATTGCTCATGGAACCAGCATACCAGGGAGGCATTATGCCTCAGGTATTAAAGGCTTTGCATGATAAAAAGATAAAGGCAGATTTTGTGGGATATCCTCATGAGTTTATTACGAATCATGGGTACGTCGCTGAGAATGCGCCAATGTATGGGATGACAGCAGAGGCGGTAAGAAAGAAATATAAAGAATTAATTCAATAGGTGACAGGATGCGGGTAGGAGTAACCGGGGGAACGGGATTTATAGGGCAATATTTGCTCAGAGATTATGGAAAGGACTATGATTTTGTAGTTCCGGTCAGAGATAGAAAAAGAATTATAAAGGAAGGGATAAGTGCCCGGCTTGTAGAGAGCGATTATACGGTTGACAGTCTGAAAAAAGTATTCAAAGGCTGTGAAGCGGTAATCCACCTGGCGGCAAAAGGTATGCCTAAAAACAGGGCTCCTTTAAAACTGGAGGATTACATATCAAATGTTACGGTAAATGCCAGTGTTTTTGAAGCATGTAAGGAGAGTGGAATTACCAATGTTATAAATGCGTCTTCCAAAGCCGTATGGGGCAGCCGGATACCGGCAGATATCCTGAAGGAAAATGAAAGAACTGCGCCGGAGGATGAATATGGTGTGAGTAAGCTTTGCGGAGAAGTGCTTGCGGAATTTTATAACAATAATTATGGAATGAGGATTAAGAGTTACAGAATGGGAGAGATATGCGGCATTGACTTAAGCAGAGGAATGCTGAACCCGTTTTGGTCAGTACTTTTAAATGCTTCTGTGAATGGAAAGCCAATACCGGTTTATGGAAAGGGGAGTGGCGGAAGAGATTTGATTTATGTGAAGGATGTGACACGAGCCCTGGTTACGGGTTTGGGTAAGGGGATAAAGGGGATTTACAATATAGGATCCAATCAAATAACCACAAATCTGGAAATTGCAGAGGCATTTTGCAGAGTCTTTCATAATAAAAGCGGAATACAGTTACATCCGGAGAAAGAGGAATGGGGAACAAAGAAATGTTTAAATACTGAGAAAGCAAAACAGGAATTTGGATTCGAGGCCCATTATGATTTAATGCGGATAGTGGAGGATATAAAAGAGGAATATTATAAACAGAAAGTAATTCAGGCATAGAAAAGGAGAGACATTGTGGGTGAAATACGTATAGTATTGTTTGGAGCCGGAGCTTTGGGAAAATTTCTTACCGGGCATATAAAGGGGAATATAAAAATAGTTGCGTATTTAGTAACCGAGATAACTGGAGATGTGAATGGAATACCAGTTATTTCATTAGAACAATTGCAGCATATTGAATATGACTATATCGTAGTTGCTTTTGGGAATACAATAAAAGGCATTGAGATATTGGAAAAGGCGAATGTCCCGAAAAGGAAAATTGTCGGTTATGCGTATAGCGGACTCACTTATGAAGAAAATTTTCTGCAGAAAGAATGCAGCAGGCTTATACATGAAAAACTGTGTAATGAAAAAATCCCTGAGCTGTTTGAGGTTCCAGTAAAAGAGTATTATTTGTGCGGAATGAATGTATTGGAAAATCAAGACGTTATAAAAAGGGATTTTGTAAGGGAACAGACGCTCTCTTTCCTTGCGGAAGAAATCCACAGGAAAAATATACAAGGGAGTGTTGCGGAAATTGGCGTATCAAAAGGTGAATTTGCCAGGAAGATTAATTTTCTCTTTCCAGACCGTAATCTTTATCTGTTTGACACCTATGAGGGGTTAAGTGAGAAAGATAAGGCTAAGGCTATAGAACTTGGCTGGGGAGAAAAGCAGTATGCACTGGATGAGACAGGGGTTACATTTGAAGAAGTATTGCAGAATATGCCATACCGGGAGAAATGTATCGTGAAAAAAGGATATTTTCCGGATACCTTTGATTTAGAGGATATGTTTTCTTTTGTAAGCCTCGATATTGATTTTTATGATACAACGAAAAGAGGATTAGAGATGATATATCCCTGCCTCAGTAAAGGGGGATATATTATGGTGCATGATTTTAATAATTTATCATATGTTGAGTGTAAGAATGCCGTAACAGATTTTTGTGAAGAAAATAATGTGGCATACGTTCCGATCCCGGATGTGGGAGGAACAGCAGTTATAACTAAGTAGACAGAGCTTCGGAATTCTGAAATGACATAAGGAGCACGATAAATGGATTTTGAAAGATTATTGGAATACAAACCTTTTGAACTGTTAAAAGAGCAGAAAAAGGAACTTCTTACGGACAGGCTTAACAGCCTGACAAAACTGCATAAGGCTAAATGTCAGGAGTATGGTGAAGTTCTTGCTTGTATAGATGACAATAATACAGAATCAGATTCTTATGAGAACCTGCCTTTTCTTCCTGTCAGGCTCTTTAAGGAATTATCATTAAAAAGTGTTCCTGATGAAGAAGTTATTAAGGTGTTGACATCTTCCGGGACTACCGGACAGGCGGTATCAAAGATATATTTGGATCGTGTGACAGCATCCAATCAACAGAAGGCTATGGTTAAAATTGTATCCGATTTTATAGGGGCTTCGCGTATGCCAATGATTATTATCGACTGTCCGTCTGTAGTGAAGGACCGCAGGATGTTTTCCGCACGCGGGGCGGGAATATTGGGATTTTCTATTTTCGGCTCCAGGAAGCTGTATGCACTGAATGATGATATGGGCATAAACTGGGCGGAACTGAAGGGATTTATTGAACAGCACAAAAATAAGAAGATATTCCTGTTTGGTTTTACATATATAATCTGGCAGCATTTTTACAAGGAATTGATAAGAATCAAAGAGGAAACGGGAGAGCGGGTTGATTTGGCCAATGCGATATTGGTACATGGCGGCGGCTGGAAGAAGCTTATTTCAGAATCCGTTTCTATGGAAGAATTCCATAACAGGATGAAAAATGTATGCGGACTTTCAGACATTCATGATTATTACGGAATGGCAGAGCAGACAGGGTGTATTTATATGCAGTGTGAATGCGGACATTTGCACGCAAGCATTTTTTCGGATGTTATAGTCAGGAATCCAAGGGATTTTTCCGTATGCCCTGATGGGGAAAAAGGGATTATACAGGTGGTGTCTGCAATACCGGAGTCATATCCGGGCCACTCGCTGCTGACCGAAGATGAAGGCATTATATTGGGGGAAGATGACTGCCCCTGCGGAAGAAAAGGGAAATATTTCCGCGTATCGGGACGGATGAAAAATGCAGAGCTCCGTGGGTGCAGCGATACTTATGCAAGTAACCATAGTATGGAGCAACAGATATGCCAAAAGGTTTCATATCTGGCAGGAAATATGTCAATAGTGCAGGGCATGGCAGCGGTACCGCCATTGGCGCCCTTTTCAGATGTAGTAGTTGCGTTTCTGGATGATTTGTCCAGGGAATTGATGGCAGATAAATCAGCAAGGGGATATGCGGATGTAATGACTTTGGGGTTCTGGCTGAGAAAGCCATCTATAAACGGACTAAAGAAAAAGTACCTGTGGGAGGAGCGTGAGAATATCAGGATTGGAAGAGGCATGGCATTCCATATAGCCCCCTCTAATGTCCCGGTGAATTTTGCCTATTCATTATTTACGGGATTATTGATGGGAAATGCAAATGTTGTCCGTGTGCCTTCCAAGGATTACCCGCAGGTGAAATTAATTGCACAGATGATAAATAAAGTACTTAAAAAACATGTGGGGCTGCAGCCATATATGGCATTGGTCCGGTATGGGAAGGATAAAGAGATCAATATGTTATTATCCTCTATGTGCAATGTGAGGATTATATGGGGTGGGGATTCCACGATAGAAGAATTCCGAAACATAAAACTGCCGCCGCGGGCTACGGAAATCACATTTGCAGACAGGTATTCGCTAGCAGTGATTGATTCGGAATATTATATGGATTGTGAAGATAAAAAGAAAATTGCAAGGGATTTTTACAACGATACGTACCTGTCAGACCAGAATGCATGTACAAGCCCGCGTGTGGTAGTGTGGCACGGGGATAAGAAGGAAGAGGCAAAGCATGCGTTTTGGGATGCGTTACATGCATTGGTGCAGGAAAAATATCAGTTCCAGGCAATACAAAGCGTAGAGAAACTGGTAACTGCATGCAGGGCTGCCGCGGCAGGCAGCGCGGAGGGTATCGGGCATATCCGGGAGCTTCCGCATAATGATAATTTATTAATACGGCTGAAGGCGGATAAAATCAGAGCCGGCTTAATGAATTACCGTGGCAACAGCGGATATTTTTATGAATATGACTGTTCCGATTTTATGGAACTTAGGGACTTGTGCAATGATACACACTGTCAGACACTGGGGTATATTGGGGAAGCAGAAAAATTTATTTCGTTAGTGCAGTCAGGGATAAAAGGGCTGGATCGTGTGGTTCCAATTGGGCATATGATGGATTTTGATATGATATGGGATGGCTATAATTTGTGCGACAGTATGACAAGGACGGTTGCAGTCAGATAAGAGGGTGCTTATGTGGGATTTAAAAAGGTATGATAAGTATATGGCAATTATTGATGATAAAGGAGTACAGGTGCCATATCGTGATTTGGAAGCAGTACAGCAGAGGATTGCGGATAAGATAAAGCAACGTACTTTGGTGGTATCATTGTGCAGAAACAGTGTAGGGTCTGTGGCAGGATATGCAGCATTTTTAAATCTAAAAATAGTGCCTGTTTTATTAAATGCAAATTTGGATAATGTGCTGATGGAGAATTTATTGTCGGTATACCAGCCGGCGTATATATGGGCGCCATCTGATATGGCATTAAAAGTGCCGCTTTCCGCTATGGAGGTGGTATGTTCCGAATATGATTATTCATTATTTGAAACAAAATATGGAAAGGAACATTCACTATATAGCGAGCTGGGATTATTACTGACTACTTCGGGTTCTACCGGAAGCCCTAAATTTGTCAGGCAGAGTTATGCGAATATTTTATCCAATGCGCAATCCATCGTATCCTATTTAAAAATAGATGAAACGGAACGGCCAATTACGACCCTGCCAATGAATTATACATATGGGCTTTCCATTATCAATAGCCATTTACTGGCAGGGGCAACGATCCTGGTGACAGATAAATCTTTGATGCAGAAGGAATTTTGGGAATTTTTTAAAGATCAGAAAGCTACTTCTTTTGGCGGGGTCCCCTATACTTATGAGATTTTGGACAGGCTTCATTTTACGGAAATGGATTTGCCGTATTGCCGGACTATGACGCAGGCGGGCGGGAAACTGACAAAAGAATTACATGCCAAGTTTGCCAAATATGCGGCAGAAAACGGGAAACAGTTTGTTGTTATGTATGGCCAGTGTGAAGCTACCGCGCGGATGGGATATCTGCCGGCAAATATGGCGGTGGAGAAATGCGGCTCTATGGGGATTGCCATTCCCGGCGGGAAATTCAGACTGATAGACGAGGATGGTTTGCAGATAAAAGAAGTAAATACAACAGGCGAGCTGGTATATGAGGGCGCTAACGTTACATTAGGGTATGCAGAGTGCGGGGAAGATCTGGCACTGGGTGATGAGAGGAATGGAATCCTCCATACAGGTGATCTGGCTCTTTTTGATGATGACGGCTATTATTATATCGTGGGGCGAAAAAAAAGATTTTTGAAGATTTATGGGAACCGTGTGAACCTAGATGAGATGGACCGTCTGATAAAAAGCGCTTTTGATGGAATAGACTGTGCAACTGCAGGAGTAGACGACCGTTTATATGTTTTTATTACAATGGAGAGTCTGGCAGGGGATATAAAAAAATATATGTCAGGGAAAACCGGGTTAAACCCGGCTGCATTTGAGATAGTTGTTATAGAGGAAATACCTAAAAATGATGCAGGGAAGGTCTTGTATAAGGATTTAGAAAAATATTACGCAGCGGCAGTCCCTGATGATACGGATAATAGAAAGAGAAAAGCAGAATGAAACCCAATAATATAATGGTCACGAGATCATCCATGCCGGATATGGAAGAGTATGTTGAGGAAATCAGGGAATTATGGGAATCCCATTGGCTGACAAACATGGGGGTAAAGCACCGGAAGCTTCAGGAAATGCTTTTGGAGTATTTGGAAGCAGACCATGTCGAATTGTTCACAAACGGGCATATGGCGCTGGAACTTACCTTGCAGTCCATGAACCTTCAAGGTGAAGTAATAACGACCCCTTTTACCTTTGCGTCAACGACGCATGCAATTGTCAGAAATGGGTTAGAGCCGGTATTCTGTGACATTAACCCGGTAGATTTTACGATAGATGTCTCAAAGATTGAGGAGCTGGTTACGGACCGAACGTCGGCGATCGTCCCCGTCCATATATATGGTAATATCTGCAATATTGAGGAGATAGAAAGAATTGCTGATAAATACGGGCTCAAGGTAATTTATGATGCGGCACATGCTTTCGGCGAGAAGTATAAAGGGAAGGGAATAGGGACGTTTGGGGATGCCTCCTGTTTTAGTTTCCATGCCACGAAAGTATTTAATACAATTGAAGGCGGCGCTGTCTGTTTCCGGGACAAGGATTTTGGGCGTATTTTGAGCGGTTTAAAGAATTTCGGGATAAAAGGGCCGGAGGAGGTTGACGGCGTTGGGGCAAATGCCAAAATGAATGAGTTCTGCGCGGCAATGGGGATATGTAACCTGCGCCATATCGATGGGGAGATCGCGAAAAGGGGGGAAATAGTTGGGAAGTATCAAGAGTTATTAGGGGATTTGGAAGGGATTCAATTAAGCATGGTGCAGAAAGATGTACAGACCAATTACTCCTATTTCCCGGTCGTGATAGATGAGAAGCTGTTTGGATGCAGCAGAAATGAGGTATTTGCAGAATTGGGAAAGAGCGGGATTATGGCGAGGAAATATTTTTACCCGCTGACAAATACCTTTGGCTGTTTTCATGGGAAATATAATCCAGATCAAACGCCAAATGCATTGCATATAAGTAAAAGAGTGATAACACTTCCTTTGTACGCAGATTTGCCATTGGAGGATGTGGAACGGATCTGTGGGATTATAAGAAAGAATTACCGGAAATAATGGCAGTAAATTTGTCAGAAAGCACGCTGGGAGGCAAGACTATGAATTACTGGAAAAATGTGAAGGATGATCTGGATCATATTTATTGTGCACTGCAGGATGAAGAATCAAGGGGATTATTTGACGCGAGGGTACAGTATATGGTTGACAGGGACGGGGAGGCATATATTGATGCAATATTTGAATTAAACCAATTATATTCAAAAAAATGGCGCTGCCCTGAATTGGAAAAGGTATTGGGAGACGGACAGGGGATAATTATATATGGGTGCGGCCACGACGGGCGCATGACAAAAAGGAATCTGGAAATATGCGGGTATCCGATTTTGTGTTGGTGTGACGGCAACAGTGAATTATGGGGGAGCGAAGTGGAAGGGAAGAGGGTTGTCTCACCGGAAGAACTGATGCCCGGCTATATGGAGTGCCTGGTAATTATCAGTTCGAAACAATATGAAACAGAAATGAGATCCAGGCTTTATGATGTAGGTTTCCCGGTAAGGAATACATTTTCATTCCTATACCATCAGGGTATAGGGGTTTACGGGAAACAGTATTTTGACGTATTCCAGCCTGGGAAAAAGGAAGTATTTATTGATGCAGGTGCATACAACGGTGATACAATGGATGAGTTCCTGAAATGGAATGGGGGGGGCATATACAAAGTATATTCTTTGGAACTTTCAGCAGATATGTGTGCGGTTATAGAGAGAAAGGGAGTTCCAAATGTCCGGGTGATAAATTGTGCGGCGTGGAGTAGGGATGAAAACCTGTTTTTTGAGGATTCATCGAGGGGAGGGAATGTGAACAGTGCAGGCACGGATGCTGTCCGTGGAAGGACAATCGACGCAATCCTGGACGGGGAAGAGGCAACGTTTATCAAAATGGATATTGAAGGGGCAGAATTGGAGGCGCTGAAAGGTGCAAAAGAAACGATCCGAAAATATGGGCCAAAGCTGGCAGTTTGTATTTACCATAAGTATGATGATATTCTGCAGCTTGGCAGATACATTTTGGACTTGAATCCGAATTACAAATTTTTAATAAGGCATTATACAACATGTATGTGGGAAACTGTATTGTATGCGTCGATTTAATGTAATGTGGATATATCAACTTTTGGCATTGTTAAAGATGAGAAACTGTTTGAAGACATTAAAAATGCTGCCTTTTGCAGATTTATTAGCTGGAAGATGTGGAATAAATCCGTGAGATTATAAGAAAGAATTGCAAAAGATAATGGGAGTAAACTTGCCGAAAAGCATACCAGAGGGGTAAAGAGAAGGGAATTAACATGCATGCATGGAATATTTTAGTTAGTTATGGAAGGATGTAGTATGAAAGAAAATATGTTTATAAGGGATAGAATGCTCTACTTTAGTAACTGTATCTGTGCAAACGGAAAGCTGTGGTTTGTATCATCGGATGAATATTTCATGAATATGGATTTAGATACAAAGAAGGTTTCTTATGCTGAGTTAAAAAATATGAATAGTTGGGAAACACACTCAGTGATTGATAACATGTTCATTAACCAGAAAAGCATATATTGGGTTGATCAGTTTGGAAAAAATGTACATGAATATAAAATAGGGGAGAATGAATGCTATTGTTATGAACTTCCTGAAGTAGAAATGGTTGATTGGCAGTGTTATGCGGGAACATATATGTATAATGATATGCTATATCTGTTTCCAAGAAATAAGTTACAGATAATTGAGTTTGATATGTGGAAAAAACAGTATACTGCTTATTCGGGATTTTACGAGGAATTAAATAGAAAGAACGGAAATAATGAATTATTATTATGGTGTTCAGTAAAAAAAGATAAATGGATATATTTGTTTCAAAAAAAAGGAAAAATGGCAGTAAGGTACAATTTGTATAACAAACAATATGAATATATTGAAATCCCAAGGGAAATATCCAGTATTAATTATGTTGTCTTAAAGAATAACATAATTTATCTACTTTCTTTTGAAGGAAATGTATATGCATGGGACGGCTGGGATGAGAAATGTGATGAAATATTTGTTTGTAAAGATAAAGATAATTTTTTTTGCAGAATTGCAATAACAGAACATAAACTGTTTTTGCTTTCTACATTTACCAAACAGATATTAATTGTTGATTTACAGAGCCGTAATGTCACGGAACAAAAAGAGTATCCGGATGATTTGCAGTACACGGATTTTGGATGGAGTAATTATCTGGGCTTTGCAGAAGATGAGAAAACTATTTGGTTTGCAAGTCGGCCGGCAAATTATTTGCTATGCATTAATAAGGATTGTGAATGCATTGAATGGGTTAAAATGGTATTACCGACAATTTGCGAGCATATGGAATTTTATAAGAAAATCGGGAGTCCCGTTATGGATGAGAAGGATAAAAAATGGACATTTTTATTTGGATTTAACGGCGAAAAGAGGGGGGATAAAGGGGAACGTAGGATTGGGAAATTTATATGGGAGAGTATACATGAAAAAAGGTAATGAAGTGTTGATGAATACTGACGGAGATATTATGGTATCTATATGGTGTTCTACTTATAACCATGCCAGATATATAAAAGACGCTTTGGATGGATTCCTGGCACAGATGACAACGTTTCGTTATGAAGTATTTATTCATGATGATGCATCGACAGATGGCACATCGGAAATTGTACGAAATTATATGAATAAATATCCGCAAATTATCCGTGCGGTTATTGAAAAAGAAAATATATGGGAAAACCCTAAACGTTCAGAAATTCACTTGAATTATGAGAAGAAGTATACAAAAGGGAAATATATTGCGTTTTGTGATGGGGATGATTATTGGATTGATTGCTATAAACTGCAGATGCAAGTAAATTATATGGAATCTCATCCAGAATGTTCATTATGTCTTCATAATGGATTATGGCTGGATTGCAGAAATGGATCAATGTGGGCTGGTAATCCATATAGTGGATTGGATGATAGGGATCTTTCACCGGAAGAAGTAATAATGTTGTATAGAGGGCATCCTCCAACTGCATCAATGCTTTTAAAAAGGGAATTGATAGAAGGTCCCGAGTTTTTCCATAAGATGTACGAACTTGATTGGCCAATGCAACTTTATGGATTGGCGAAAGGGAGCGTACATTACATGAGTAGGATTATGTCTGTTTATCGATGGTATAGTGAAGGAAGCTGTACTCAAAAATTAGTGATGAATAAAGAATATTTATTTGTATTTGAATTAGGAATGGTTTGGTTTTTGATTCAATATAATGAATACACTAATTATAAATATCATATTTGGATTACAGACAGGATTCAGACATATGTTTCCAGTCTGATACACAGGATAGATATGTCAATGTCTTTAAAAGAATATTATAGCCTATGTGAAAAACAGGGGTATCATTTTCCCTCACAAGATTGTACCAAATGTCTTGATGAAATGGAAAGGGTTCGGAAGCAGACATTTGACATGACATTTTGTTCGGAAACAGTTAAAAAAATTACGAAAAAATACGCTCATATTATTATTATGGGAACAGGTAGATATGGAACAATAATAGGAAAACAGTTTGAAAGCAATGGAATAGAATTTTCAGGATTTGCAGTGTCTGAGAAAAACGAGAATACAAATTGTTTTATGGGTAAACCCGTCTGGAGACTTTCGGAAATCCCCTTTGATAGGCATAATACAGGGATAGTGGTGGGGATTAACCCCTTACGTTGGGATGATATTTTATATTCACTAAAAAGTGCAGGCATCGAACATTATTATTGTCCGTTTTTATTAGAGGAAGAGATGGCTTGATAGACAGTAAAGGGAGTTTGAAAGTTCAAATAAAGTATAAAACTATAAATGAGCGTGCGCCCGGCAAAGGGTACAATGTCTTACGGGTGGAAATCCCGTCCGGAAAGGATTAACCAAACCGTCAGTAGCGAGTCTTGGGTGTGTACTGACAACAAAAGAAGGAGGACAAATGGATTACAGGCAGTATATGTAATTAAAACAGGAGGATTAATTATGCAGGTAGTGTTGTTCGGTGCCGGCGAAATGGGGAAAAGGGCGTTGAAAAATCCGGGATATGACGTCGTGGCGGTTATTGACAGTGATTTGGAAAAACAGGGAAATTATATAAGCGGTAGATTGATAATCGGATTAGATGAATATAAAAAAGATTATAGCGGATATAAAATTCTTATTTCGTGTTATAAGCTGGATGAGATTGAAGCTTTACTGTGTACAAACGGTATTTTTAATTTCTCAGCGGCACCGGAACTGTATGAGGATATTCAGGTTCCGAGCAGCGGGGAGATATCACATGATAATTGGGAAGGTTTCATAACAAGATTGTGTGATAAACCGGGAATGAAGGTTCTGGAAATTGGTTCAAGGAATGTTACGGGCACTGTATTCAGAAATAAGTTCCACCATGCGGAATATACAGGTTTTGATTATTATCCTGGCGAAAATGTTGATGTAGTTGGTGATGCGCATAGGTTAAGCAGTTACTTTAACGAAAAGTTTGATTTGATTTTTTCGAGTGCAGTATTTGAACATTTAGCATTGCCGTGGCTTGTGTCCATAGAGATAATAAAACTTTTAAAGCGGGGAGGATATGTCTTTATCGAGACGCATTATTCCTTTTCGAGCCATGAAAGACCATGGCATTTTTTCCAATTCAGTGAAAATGCGTTGGATGTTCTTTTTCCTGAAAAGTTTGGGATGCATTGTATTAAAAAAGGCTGCAGTAATTTACTGGAGGGCAGATATTCAATAAGTGCATCAGAATATCTGCGAGGCGGGATTGTTCCAGGGCTTTATTGTCATTCGGAATATTTGGGGCAGAAATTCAGGGATTTGGAGGAGGAAGAATTGGATTGGTCAGGTATTTCACTTGAAGATATAAAAAAGGGAACAGAATATCCAAGAAGAGATAAAAAATTATAATTGAGCAAGTTTGAATTTTTATCCCAATTGCTTTAAATGATGCCGCTGTGCGTCTCGTGACCATCTACAGCAGGGTTATTATGTCTATCGGTATGAAGGAAAACTCAACGATATTGAAAATGTTGAGATTCTGCTCAGTTATCCGAAAGAAGGGATTTTGGCTTTAGTGGTGTAGATTTATTATACTTTTTTTTGAATTTGCTTATTTATAGTATAAAAGTATTTATTGTGAATGCGGGTGAAAAAATAGTGGTAGCAGAATATAATTATCATAGAATAGATATGAATTATGATATTTTGAAAGAAAAGAAGATGATTTGTGGGAAATACCATATTATTTAATTAAAGAAATATCCAGATTTTAAAATTTCAATACATCATTATGCTGATACAACAAATGAAACAGTTATATATGCGAATATTACATAAAAATAAGTCTGACAGATGTAAAATTCTTATCCAATTTCTGCCAGGAGTGTTTGGGTATGGAGGGAAAACAATATGGCAGTAAAACTATTAATATGGGGAACAGGTTTAATTGCTCGAAAGTTGATTGAAAATGGAATTAATGGAGAAATAGTCGGGTTTATAGAGACGAAGAGAAGTACAGATTTTTTTAGAGATAAGCCAATATATGATGCAGAACAAATTCCGGATGATTATGACTATATTATTATTGCGAATTCTTATACTAGCCAAATTTTCGAATGGTGTCTGAATCATCGTATGAATATGGAAAGAATAATTTTCTTATTTTGGATAAAGGAAAGAATTGGCCTTAAGGATTTGGATAAGATAAAGGATATTTTAGGTGAGCGTAATTATACCGATTACTGTGCAGAATTTGATTTGGTATATAAAACATTTTTTTCTACAGATAAAGAAATGTATCAAAAGAAAAACAGGAGACTCAGTTTTGCGATTGATGAACCTCATCTTTGGCCCATTATTAGTGATAAGTATGCATATGCAGGAAGTATTAGCAACTATTTTTGGCAAGATTTGTGGGCTGCTAGATTAATAATAAAATCAGGAATAAAAAAACATTTTGATATTGGTTCACGGCTGGACGGATTTATTGCACATTTACTGGCGGCAGAAATTGATGTGACTATGATTGATATCCGCGAATTTCCAGGAGAGATAGATCATTTGCATACAATAGTGGATGATGCTACAAATTTAAGCCAGATATCGGATGAAAGTGTGGAGAGCATTTCAGCACTGTGTTCTTTGGAACATTTTGGTTTAGGAAGATACGGGGATCCGGTTGATCCTGAAGCATGTTTTAAGTGTTTCAAAAATATACAAAAGAAATTAAAAATAGGAGGAAACTTATATATTTCAGTTCCGGTTGGGAGTGAACGGGTTGAATTTAATGCGCACAGAATCTTTTATGCAAGCACAATATTGGAATGCTTTAAGAGTTTGTCTTTGGAAGAATTCTCGTGTACTGCTGGAGGGACTTTAGAGTATAAACCAGATATAAGCAAGTATGATAATGATGAACATAGTGGGGAATACCGTTATGGGTTGTTTCATTTTAGAAAATAATTTACTGAAAAAAAGTAAGGTTAATAGAAATATATAATTTGTATAGGGAAATATTCAGAACACGGCAGAAATACGGTATAGAATTAGTAGAATGACAGTTTTGGAATGTCAGGGATTTAGTTTCAGAAAATGATAAATTACAGATAGGCAGGTTGAGATAAGAGGTAAGATATGGTAATCATAAGAATATGGGAGGGGCTTGGAAATCAATTGTTCCAATATTCCTATGCGAGATCATTAAAAGAAGAAGGGATAGATGTCAAACTTGATTTGGCGAAAGTTTATGACAATACATTTGAAAAGGCAAGATGCAATACTCCGCGCCAGAACTGTATACAGAATTTCAATATAACTATACCGGAAATTGATGTGGAAGAGTACGGAAAATATCAGTACATAAAATGTGAGAACATGAAGGATAAATGTATATATGCTCTGGCACAACGTGGATTGTGGGCATATAGGTTTTATGAAGAAACGAACCCAGGTTTCTCTAAAAAAATGTGCAGTATAAGAGGTAATTATTATATAAAGGGTTGGTTTCAAAGTGAAAAGTATTTTAAGCGAATAAGAAAAATTCTGCTAAGTGAATTGACTCCTAAAAAAAAGATACAGATATCAAAGCAGTTGCATAAGATTTTAGAATATGATGAGTGTGTATCTTTGCATGTCAGAAGAGGGGATTTTGTCAGGGCATCAGTGGCATTAAATGCATCTTATTATAAAGCGGCTATAGCATTAATAAAAGAGAGATATAAAGCGCCATTATTTTTAGTGTTTTCGGATGATTTCGAATGGGTAGAGAAATATTTAGATAATGAGAAAAATTGTATTTATATTAATAGAGATAGAAAATTGCAGGATTATGAAGAATTATTAATTATGAGTAGGTGTAAATCAAATATAATTTCAAATAGTACCTTTAGTTGGTGGGGAGCCTGGCTAAATCGAAATCCAGAAAAAATAGTAATCGCCCCCAAAATGCACTGGATATATGGAGATGGATTTCCTGAAAAATGGGTAGTAATATAAGGTGGAAAACTTAAAATATATTTGGAGGATTGAACGATTTGAACGGATTGATTATATATGGTATTGGTACGGCTTTTAGGCAAATTAGTGATATGGCATGGAAATATATAGCAGATAGTTATGAGATAATATGTGTAGTAGATGGAAGTTGGGATATGAGAAATAGTGAAGTTTCTATTTTGGGAAAAAAATATAACGTAATGCTGAGTAATAATGATTTTTGGGAAAAACATACAGATTTTTTTGTATATATAACAACTAAAAATTTTTTTGATGAAATAAAGCAATATTTGCTAAATAGAGGTGTAGATGAGGAACACATCTTAGACGAAGTTTATTTGTGGAACGAATATCTGGTATTGAGATTTCAAAATGAAAAAATTTTTTTGGGGGGGGGTATAGAGATAGGAGGTCCTTCTTGGGTTTTTCGTACTATTTATCATGAATGTATATCATGTGATGATGTGGATTTTTCTATAGAGACAGTTTGGAATACAAGTAACCTGACGGATGCTTTTATGCTGGATAATGGAATTACGCTTGGAAAGAGATACAAAGCAGAAGCGACCGATATGCATATAATAGCGTCAGAGAAATATGATTTTGTTTTGTCAAGTAATAATATTGAACATATTGCCAATCCGTTAAAGGCAGTATCAGAATTTATAAGGATATTAAAAAGGGGAGGCGTTTTAGTTTTGGTTGTTCCAAACAAGAAATATACTTTTGACCATGACAGAGAGGATACTTTATTTGAGCATGTGAAGAAAGATTACGAAAATAATGTATCGGAAGATGATTTAAGTCATTTGGATGAAATACTTGCAAAACATGATTTGAATATGGATATTAAGATGAGCTTTGAAGAGTTTAGAAATCGAAGTAATGATAATTATCACAATAGATGTTTGCATCATCATGTATTCAGTATCGGTCTGTTGAGGGATATTGCGCAATTTTTTAACATGCAGATAGAAGATTTTGGAGAAGTATGTGGTAATTATTTTTTGATAGCTAAAAAACAATAGAATGGGATTTGCCAGAAGAATCAAACGATAAGGGCATTTATAAAATATTATAGATGATATATGGGAGAGGTTTATGAAGAGGATATGCATCTATCTAACATACGACAGGCAGAAGGTTGTGGACAAGTATATTGGCTATATGCTGAAAGAATTAAAAAAATGTGTAGATTATTTGGCTGTAGTCTGTAACCAAGTTAAGATAGTACAGGGAAGGAATATTTTAGAAAAGTATGCAGATGCAATCTTTTACCGAGAAAATATAGGATTTGATGCTGGTGGGTTCAAAGATGCATTGTGCAGTTTGATAGGATGGGAAAAGGTTTTGCGGTATGATGAATTAGTGCTGGTAAATGATTCTATGTTTGGGCCTTTTTGTCCTATGGAATCCATATTTTCTGAAATGGATCAAAAAAAGGCAGATTTTTGGGGATTAACAATACATGGCGAAGGGAAGAATGCTGTAATCGAATATATTCCGGAGCACATTCAATCTTTTTTTTGGGTAATTAGATCAAGAATGCTGCATGGTGAACAATTTAGAAAATATTGGCTGGATATGCCATATTATAATACATTACTAGATACTGTCAAAATGCATGAAATAAGGTTTACACGATATTTTTCTGATATGGGATATAGTTTTGCTTCTCTGGCTGATACAAAAGTAAATGATTCTGTAAATACACAAAATAACTATATGCAATATGCTCTTCTTTCGTATGAATTGATTAAAAAAAGAAATTTTCCATTTTTGAAAAGACAGATGATTGCCAATAACACATTAGAGTGGCAGACACAGGAGAATTTAAGTCGGTCAATGATTTTTATAGAAAACGAAACAGATTATGATATAAATTTAATATGGGATAATATCATCCGTACAATGAATATAGCAGATTTGCAAAAGAGCTTTCATCTTCAGTATATTATTTCATCGTGTAGAACGAAAAATTTGCATAGAAGTGTGGCAATTCTCATTTTTATTCATTACGCAAATTCTGTTGAATATGTATTGGAATATGTACAGCGGCTTAGCAGTAGTTATAGTGTATATTTTTTTTCGGAAATTGAGGAATATTTGAATGTTTATCAAGAGTGGGGATATGAATGTAGGATAATAAAGGCAGATGAAATTGTTCATTTATTATCATCCTTTTGTGAATATAGTTATGTGTGTGTTCTTCATGATACAGATATGACATCGGATGAAAAACCTAGTTGTGTAGGAAAATCTTATTTTTACAATATATGGGAAAACCTAGTAAAGGATGAAGGGCATGTTTTAGAAATTTTAAATTTATTTGTCGAGACACCCTATTTAGGTTTTTTAGCTCCCCCACAGCCTATTTTTGCTGAATATTTTGGTGAATGCAAAATAGGATGGAATGGGAAATTCGAAATAATTAGGAATTTGCTGGATGAGGCAGAGATAAAATGTCAAATTTCAGAGTTTAAACCACCCTATCGGATAACAAATGATTTTTGGGTTCGCGGATGTATTTTGGGGAAACTAAAGAACATAGGAAAAAAGGTGCGTTCTGAACTACAATATATGTGGAGCTACTTTGCTCAGGATAAGGGATACTATTCAGGGATTGTTGAAAGCGTAGAGTATGCGTCTATGAATGAGGTTAATCTGCAATATTACATTAATCAGATCACTTCGCAGATTAGCCGGCAATATGGAGGTTTTAATAGGTTTTATGAAATGAAGGAAGAATTGCTTTTTGCTGCATTGGATGTATTTTGTAGAAAATATCCCAGAGTATTAGTTTATGGTGTGGGGGAAGTAGCAAAAAATTATAGAAAGTTTTTGCCGAATATTGAGGCGTATATAGTTTCTGATGGACAGAAAAAAATGAGGGAATTGGATGGTATATCAGTAAAATATTTATCAGAGATAGAGATTTCGGAGGAACATGGGATTGTGTTATGTTTAAATGTGAAGAATCAGATGCAGGTAATTCCTTTGTTGGAAAAAATGGGAGTAGAGCATTTTTTTTGTATTTAATATGAAAAGGTGCGAAGGAGTCTGGTGTATAAATAAGGCCAGATAATAAAGAAGCAATATTTTATGTCTAATGGAAATGAGGAGAGTATGAAACCCAAAATAATGGCATTTTATTTACCGCAATATCACAGAATACCTGAAAACGATGAATGGTGGGGGGAGGGGTTTACCGAATGGGAAAGCGCGAAAAAGTCAAAACCGCTGTTCCCGGGGCATAACCAGCCGAGGGTTCCTGCCCATAATAACTATTATAATCTGCTTAATAAGGAAACAATGGAATGGCAGGCAAAACTGGCAAGGCGGGCCGGGATTTATGGATTCTGCATTTACCATTATTGGTTCGGGGAAAAGCAGCTTTTGGAGAAGCCTGCAGAAAATCTTTTGAAGTGGAACGATATAGATATTAATTATTGTTTTTCCTGGGCGAATGAATCCTGGATACGCTCATGGAGCAAGTTTGCGGGAAATGCGTGGATTAGCAGTCCAAAGGAGGCAAAACAGAATACTGCCGGTATATTAATAGAACAGAAATACGGGGATGAGGACGAATGGAAAAGGCACTTTCTATATCTGCTTCCTTTTTTTCAGGATGAAAGATATATCAAGAAAGGAAATAAACCGGTTTTTGTTATCTATATACCATCTGCTATTAGGAACCTAAAAAAAATGGTGGATTGTTGGAACCGGCTAGCGGTGGAAAATGGTTTTGACGGCGTATACTTTATAGGTACAAACCGGGGCGACTGGAAACGCCAGAAGCTGGATGCCGAACTGCAGTATGAGCCTAATTATACCATGTTCCGTGAAAAGAATATTCATTCAGCACTGGGATGGCAGTTTAAAAAGCTGAGGGAATATTGCGTATCAAAAAATATCCTGTTTCCTGAAATATTTAGTTATAAGAAGGCTTTGGCATTAATTGCGGGACGAAAGCGCGGGAAGGATGTTTTTCCGGGATGCTTTGTAGATTTTGACTCGAGCCCAAGAAAAGGGAACAGGGCAATTATTTTCATGGGAGCTTCCCCCCAATGGTTTCAAAAATATTTTTCAGAATTATACCGGGTAAGTAGAGAGAGAGGAACTGAGTTTATTTTCCTGACGGCGTGGAATGAGTGGGGGGAGGGCGCGTATCTGGAACCGGATACGGAATATGGGGTAAAGTATTTGGATGTTATTAGAAATATAACAACAGAGAAGCGGTAACAGCAAATTAAGGCGGAAAGATTGAGGGATTATGATGGGAAAAAGATTGGAAAAAACATTATCAGCAGTTTTTGGGGCCGCAGTAGGAGCTGTGGCAGGCGCGGCAGGGACAGGAAAAGTGATGAAGAAAAAAGCGGATGAATTGCAGCAGTTTTCAGATAAACATTTGGAATTATTCCTGATGATGAACCAGTGGGTGAAGGTTAAACAAGAGGGGAAAAATTTGTCTTCTTATTTTGATCAAAACAGTTATAAGAGGATTGCTATATATGGCATGGGTTATGCCGGAGAAACTCTCGTAGAAGAGTTAAAGGGGTCAGATATAGAGATTCTATATGGGATTGATAAAAAGGCTGGTTCGTTGTATGCAGATATGGATATCGTATCGTTGGATGATGTATTGGAGGAAGTAGATGCTATTGTGGTAACTGCAATTACCTATTTCAATGAAATTGAAGAAGAATTGAGCAGGAAGGTTGACTGTCCAATTCTTTCATTAGAAGATGTTCTATATGAGGTATAGTTTATGGTTGAATAGTATATACAGGGAATATGGGGCAAGGAGAAGGCAGGAATGGTTTCAGTTATAATCCCGGTTTTCAATACAGAAAAATATGTAAGCCAATGCATACAGTCCATAGTTTCACAGACATACCGAGACATAGAAATTATTTTAATAAACGATGGTTCCACAGACAGTTCCGGCCTGATATGCGGACAATGGAGCCGGAAGGATACAAGGATCCGGTATGTGGAAAAGGAAAATGAGGGGCAGGGGATAGCCCGCAATATAGGGATTCAAATGGCTCAGGGGGAATATATCATTTTTGTTGATTCCGATGATTTTATTGACAGGAATCTGATTCAGGAGTCAGTGGAGCATATTGAGAAAAACAGTGCGGACATATGCATATATACCTATAAGCAGGTTGGCGGGGAGGAACTGGAAGTCCCCCTGGAGTTTTTGCTGGCAGGCAAATGCAGTGTTGCTGAAAATGAAGAGGTACTGTCCCAGATGCCGCCAATGTTATGTACAAAACTTTTTAGGGCTCGGTTATTGAAAGCTTCGGGTATCCTTATGAGGAATGTCATGTGTGAAGACCTTATTTATCAGGCGCAGGTATTCATACAGGCTGGTTTTGTGTGTACTTTGAACAAAACATTTTACAATTACCGATACTTGAGGGAAGGGAATTTATCGACGGACTGCAATCGGTATTTTGAACTGACACAGAGTGTGGATATGTTAAACAGGGCATTTGCAGATGCAGGGTCACATGAAAAGTATTGGGTTTCATTATATAGCCTTTCATTTAGTATTTTCAAAATATTTCTTACCAGGGTACATAAACAGGACGATTTTAATCTGCATGAGTTAAAAGCAAAGTATTACCAATTATTGGAACAGTACAGCGCATGTCTGCAGAAATGGTTCCATCCATATATAGATATCTCATTGTTAGGAAGGAATTACTTGTTAATTGGAAGCTATAGCCTCCGTGTGATGCTTCATGCTTTTTTGTTGGACGAGGAGCATTTACGGCAGGATTACAGTGCAAGCAGTATTATCAGCATGATGTCCCGGAACATAGAAAATGGGAATATTTTTAAGGGGTGTTCTTACAGGAATGCATATAGGAAAAGGCATATTATGCAGGATATGGAAAAGAAATTCCGAAATATTGGATTGGGGCATGCAGTGGAAAGTATTGATTACATTGTAATCGACATGCTGGAAGAAATAGCAGATTTGATTAAATTAGGAGAGGACTGTTATATTACGGAATCCCCTTATTTTAAAGAAATGATGCAGGAATTGCATAGGGAGGAATATCGGGAGTGTGAAAGGATTTCCTTTCTGAATCCGGAAAGAAGGGGGCTTTTCCGGAAATATGCGGCGGATTTTGTAAAATATATCACTGCCTGGAATGTGCCGGTGATATTGGTAAAGAACTTCCTGTGTGAGAGGCATAGTATTTACTATGATGTGTATACAGAGTACCCGGACGCGGATTGGTTAAGAGAGGTTAATCGGGAATTGGAATGGTGTTATGTAACATTTGCGGAATATATGCCGCAGGCAATTGCGGTTGGTGCGGATGGGTTTAGGAATCTGGAATTTACTCATGATAAATTTCCCTTTGGCTGTGAACCGATTTATTATAATGCAGGGTATTACAGAAGGATGGGGATAGAGATGAACGGTTGCATTTGTAAGGAAGCAGCCGGCCGGATGGGTGAGAAATCAGAATACTGAGTGTCAGTGAGAGGCATATCCGGAGTAAATATCAGGAAGAGAAAAGGGGTTGCATATAAATATGCATAAAAGTATCTTGAAAAGGAAACGGTTATAGGGAAAGCATATGAAAGAGAAATATGGGCGGACAAGTGGTATGGACAAAGCACATGGAGAAAAAATGACACTTTCTACATTACCAAAAACATGGATTTTTGACCTCGACGGAACCCTTGTTGTGCATAACGGTTATTTGTCGGGGGAAGACTGCTGGCTGCCGGGAGCAAAAGAGTACTTGCAGAGTATTCCGGAAGAGGATTATATATTGATTTTAACCGGCCGAAAACCGGAGATGAAAGAGCAGACGGAATGTTTTCTGGCGAAACATCGGATTAGATACAATGCTATCCTGTTTGGCCTGCCTTTAGGTGAGAGAATTTTATTTAATGATGACAAACCATCGGGGCTGCATATGGCCCATGCAGTGAACCTGTTAAGGGATGAGGGGCTGGATGCGGTGGAAATTATTTATGATGAAATATTATAATATTAATTTGGGATAGTCCATAATCCTTCCGTATTTCAAATCGGTGTTTGATAATTTAATGATTAAGATAATATTGTTTCCGGGCTTTATATTGTGGGCTTAATTTATCACTATATATCACATTTTTCTTATGGTTTTTGTAGAATGTTAAATTATAGGTTTTGCTTTATTTGATAAAAGGTGGAATATAGGGTTAAATGCGAAGAATAGAATTAAGATAGGGAGATGCCAATATGTTAGTAACCCATTACATAAAAGCATGGTGGGGGTATCGGATATGGAAACGGATAGATAAAGAGCAGCATGCTCCGATGTACATATTGATGCCGAAGGAAAAGGATGAGTATAATTATTATGCTTTGTTGCATTTGGAAGAGTATCTGAAGAGAAAAAGGTTGAAGGGGGCAGTAGTTCTAACCTGCGATAAGGAGGCAATCGTAGCATTGGAGATGTTTGTCACGGATGCAGGGATAAAAGTAAAACCAGTATATATCAGCAGGGAAAAAGCAACCAGACTAATCAAATATTATGCATTGTACGAATTTACCTCGAGGCTTGTTATCGTGTCCTTGTCGGAGCCATATGATACTCACGGGGAAAATTTATTGGGTATAAAAGGGATTGGGAAAGAGGATTTGGTTTGTTTTGATATTTATAAGTTTGGCGAGAAGCCGGAGAGAAAATCGGTCAGTTATAAGGGAACAAACAGGATGATCAATGCTTTTTTGAATAGAGAATGTATATAATCTTTCTTAACAGAATCTCAGCATAGAGAGAAAGTTATACAAGTTAGAAAGGGAAAGATAGAAATGTTTGAAAACAATAAAATATTGTTATTAGGAGAAAAAATTGAAATAAAAGATTTTTTACAATATGATGTCATAGGAATAATTGGGGGGGGGTATAGCGGAATTGAAGATTTACAGTTCTATTCCTATGATTATTTACTTAATATTCCATCAGATACCAAAATAATTGTTGTTGACGATAATTGGGACTTTGAGGCACGGTATGGATTTAACGTAATGATTACGAAGTTAGGATTGTATATTGGTGAAGACTATATTTATAATACCATGGTAAATGGAGTACTTGATACAAATATAATATATAGATTATTAGATTGTTCGAAATCGGATTTCTGTATACTTATGAAAAAAATTGTCGGTAATAGGAAACTTGTTGTTTTACATGGTAATTGCCAGACACATGTTTTGATAAACTTACTGGGTAGTCATGAGGCATTTAATCAAAAGTATATTACATGCAAAATGCCGCGATTATGGGTAAAAGAGGATATTGATGAATTAAATATATTGCTGGAATCGCAGATGTTAAAGTTAACTGCTTATTTGTTTACACAAGAAGTTACAAATAAAAACAGGTTTGGATATAGGGCATCAACAGAGTATATGATTTCTCAGGTGCCAGATACTTGTAAAATTATTACAATTTCAAATTTATATTTCGAAGGTTATTTTCCGCAATGGAAAAAATGCGGAAAAGGAAATATGTTAATAGACTTTTGGGGATTAGAAGGGGATCCAAATAGAAAGTTTGAATTCTGTGATGGGTTAGTAGATGAGAATGTGTTGAGATTAATAATAGAAGGTGATTCTGATGAAGAAATTATCGGAAAAATTACTGCTGACGATTTCTATAATCCAGAAAGTATACGAAAACAGATTGAGATAGAATTAGAAGAGTTTCGGTTACGTGAAAAATTAATTGATATAAAAATGTCTGATTATATTATAAAAAATTATGATAAATTTATGATGTTTGCGACAGTAAATCATCCGACAAGAGATGTTATGGTGGAGTTTGCCAGACGGATTTTAAATAAGTTGGAAATTAATGATATAGATATATTTTGTGATGAAAAGGAAATACAACCACCATGTCCGGAAATGTATTATGTAATTTATCCATCTGTTTCAAAGGCTTTGAATTTAGATGAAAGAGGATACAAGATGCATTTGAAATTATTGGGAAGGGAACTGCCGGTTTTAGCCAGAATTACTGAAGAATTGGATATGTTTATTGAGGATAAGGAAAATAGTGAAAATATTGAATATAATATAAATATGACATTGGATTTCAGTCACTTTATGCTTATATATATTAGAATATTAAGGGCAGTTATACATATATAATATATCTTTGTTGAGAACAAGTGTATAAGTTATGGTGTCCGAAAATGCTCCAAGATGGGAATGAGAGGTATCAAAATGGATCAGGTAGCGAAGGAATTACGGCAGTTGGAAAGAAAAGGCAGACTGCAGGGAAGGGAACTGGCGGCTATAGGAAGGATAGAACATGTGGAAAGTATCGGTAAAGAGTTAGCCGGTTTCGGCAGGCAGCTATCCGCGATCCTTGATAATGATACGAAAAAGGAAGGTCTTATTATAGGAGGTGTGCAGGTTTATAAGCCGGAGAATTATTTGCTGCCCCTTAAGGAGGATATCCTGATCCTCATTCATTCTCCGAAGTATTGGAGAGATATCAGCAGGCAGTTCCAGGGGATGGGGTATGTGGAGGGGAAGCATTTTATTGTCCTGAATAAGCCGTCTGTAAAGAAAGCGGTTATGGATGTGCGGAAAGGGGACAGGATTTACCGCAGAATCTGTAAAAACCATGGTGAGGATGTCCATGTGCTGGTCGGCAGGGGGCCGATCGGGGATTTTTACCTGCTGGCTCTTTATCTGGAGGATTATTTAAAGAAGGAGGGAATCCGTAATTATGTGCTGGCGGGGGATTCCAAAGGCTTTACGAAGATTGCGGATTTATTTGGGATTAGAGCGGAAAATATTGTTTTGCTGGGAGAGGATGAAACGGACTGCCTGATACAGGCTTATGTGTTCGGGGGTGCAAAGCGGTACCGTATGCATCTGCTGACCATATGGCAGAAGCTTTCCTTTAATTCCTGCCTGGTGAAGTACAGGGACGGATTTTCTTTTATGGATACGGTATGTTCTTTTACCTATGGGCTGCCCGGGGATGCGGAACCTTTTGCTCCGTTATTTGATGAATTGGACGGGGAAATTGCTGCTCTGTGTGAAAAAATGGGGATGGTGCGGGGGCGTACAGTAGTGCTTTCGCCGTTTGCCTATTCCCTGCAGTCCCTCCCCCTGCATTTCTGGCAGCGGCTGGCGGACAGGCTGGCGGGTGAGGGATATGTGGTCTGTGTCAATGTGGATGCGAAGAAAGAAAAGTGTGTGCTGGAAAATGTGATACCGGTAAGCTTTACGTTTAAACAGAGCAGGGCGGTTCTGGAGTTTGCCGGATATCTGGTCGGCATACGGAGCGGGTTCATGGATATTACTTCCGGTGCAAAGTGCAGGAAGTTCGTACTTTATCCCCAGTATATCAAAGAGCAGGTGGTCAGCCAGTGGCACAGGACGGATCTGGAGTTCTGCGGGCTGGTCAATATGGGGCTGTGTGAAGATGCGGTGGAATTGGAGTATCCGCTGAAGGATGAAAAGGGGAATCTGTATATGAAGGATGGGGAATATGATGCGGGGAAGGAGAGGGAGCTGATTGAGTATATTGCAGGGAGGTTAGAGCGTGTTTGAAAATGCAGGGATGAAGCAGAATTGCAGAAAGGTATCCAAAAGAATAAGGAAATGGCAGTGGTGATTGAGGAATAATATATCCAGCAATGTCTTTTGTCTGACAGGTAATTACACATTAAAACGAACAAAAGTTCGCATTTATATCTGTACAAACAGGAGGGATTGTGGTATAATAATACATAATCATGGAAAGCGGGATTTGTTTCTAAATGTCGGGTTGGTGTTAAAGATGAGAGAGGAAGCAGGAGGCCGGAAAGCTATGTGTGAGGCTGTTGAAAAATATGCTGAAAAGAAAGTTGCTGTAAAGGTAAGAGAAGAAAGAAGCCTAATGACTCAAATAGTCGCGGCATTGGTTGCCGATAAGGATAATGATACTATTATAAAAGAATTGAATTGTACGTTGGAGCAAATTATTCCGCTCCGGACAGTAATGGGTAAGTAGATTGGTGCAATGGTTATTGTTTGATGTTGATAAAAAAAAGGAAGCATGAGAAGTGGAACCAGCGGAATTGAAAATCTATACAGAGGAAGATTATTACAGCCTGTCGGAAAATATCAGGGCGGAATTGATAGATGGGCAGATTTATTATATGTCGGCTCCGAGCCGGATGCATCAGGAAATACTTATGTTCCTGTCGAAAACCATAGCGAATTACATCGACGCGAAAGCCGGTTCCTGCAAGGTTTATCCGGCTCCTTTTGCCGTTAAATTATTTAAAGATAATGATAAAACCGTCGTGGAACCGGACATAAGCGTGATATGCGATTTACGGAAGCTGACGGATCGGGGGTGCACCGGCGCCCCGGACTGGATTATAGAGATTGTCTCCCCCAGTACATCCAGCCATGACTATATCCGTAAGCTGAACCTGTATGCGGATGCCGGGGTAAGGGAGTATTGGATTGTAAATCCGATGAATCAGTCGGTGTATGTGTATTTTCTGGCGGAAGACAAATTCAGGACTTCTGCTTATACAGGCAAAGATAAAATCAAAGTGAATATTTATGATGATTTATATATTGATTTTTCTGCTGTCTTCATTTCCCAATAAGCACCTTCTTCCCGCAGAAGGCGAAACCATATTTGCGTATACGTTCCTCGGGGATTCCTTTTGCAATAAGGTTTGCCTGATAATTTATTTCTTTTATCTGCCGGAGCGCCGCCTGTACGGTATCCGCGAGTTTTTTTTCTTCCCCGTCCTGTACTTTAAATTCTATGATGATAGCGTCGGATGGAATGCAAGCGCCCTGCATTCTGGGTTCCAGCATGATGTCATAGCGGCCAAAGCCGGATTCGCGGTTGGAGGTGATGATATATTTATCCGTAAGCTCTACCATCAGCCCAAGCACAAAACCATGGTAAAACCGTTCCGGTTCCTGTCTGGAGCGCTTTTTTCCTGTGTCAAAACTGCTGAAGACTTCTGCTGTCACCTGGTTCATGTATATATTCATTGCTTTTATGTCGCCGGCTAATAAAGCTTTTATGAAGTTGCTGTAACCGGGTGACGCGCTGTCGAACCATTCCTGTATCATGCTGCGGAACATGACCTGTGTTTCAAAATTGGTCACCCCCAGTTCGTATTCCTCTTTCCAGGCACCGTATGCCGTCAGGTATGCTTCATGGTTTACTACTTTAAGATAGCCGGCGGCGAGCAGGGGGGAAAAGCCTCCCTGCTCGATATCTGTCTATTTACAGTATATCTGTCTGGAGCCGTAAAAGCAATGAAATTTATTGGAGGAAAACACTTGCTGTTTCTTATAGGAAAAGCTATAATGAAAGTATTACCGATTTGGAGGGAACCACAGAGTGCAGGCAACATAACAGTCAGGTAGAAAGGAAAAAACATGAAAAAAGATTTTACAAAGAACCTTTTCATATGTATGCTGGCAGCGCTGGCCATTACGATTTCAGCTATCTTCTTATTACAGACAGTAGTCACCCGGAAGAATAATGAATCTTCCAGCCTGTCGAAGCTGGAAGAGGTTAAGGGGAAGATGGAGAGCAATGCGCAGAACATTGAAAGGCTTACGGAGAATCTCAGCCAGGATAATCTGGCCAAGACAAGGGCTTTTGCCGATATGCTTGCCATGGACAGTTCCATTTACGGAAATGCTGACAAATTGAATGAGATAAAGGACAGGCTGAAGGTAAATGAATTACATATCATAGATGAGAATGGGATCATTACCAGCAGTACCATTGACGCTTATATCGGGTTTGATATGAAAAGCGGCGAGCAGTCCAATGCATTCATGGTAATTGTGGAGGATCCGTCTATTGAAATTGCCCAGGAACCGCAGGTGAATGTGGCCGAGGGCATCGTTATGCAGTATATCGGCGTGGCGAGGACGGATGCCAAAGGGTTTGTGCAGGTAGGGGTCCGGCCGGAGGTATTGGAGGAAATGCTGGCCGGGACTGAGCTGGATGCGGTGCTAAAGGATGTGGAATACGGGGAAAAAGGATACGTTTATGCGATAGATCCTGCTGAGGGGCAGATACTGGCGCATCCGGATTCTTCCCTGGTTGGGACATCGGCAGTGGATGCCGGCTTCCCGGACGGATTTGCAGGGAAAGGGAAAGCAACGGTTGACGGTGTCAAAGGATATTACCAGGCACAGGAGTATGACGGGTATATAATCGGGACCTTTATGCCTTCGAGTGAATATTATGTGGAGAGGCGTAACCAGACATTTGTGGTGTCTTTCAGTATGCTGCTTATTTTCGGGGCGCTGCTGGTTGTGATTAACTGGCTCGTGGACGGGAAAATTGTGAAAGGCATCAATAATATCACTAACTCCATGAAAGGTATTGCGGAAGGGGATTTTGGGATAAAAGTAAATGAGAAGGGGAATCCGGAGTTTGTGATGCTGTCCGAGAGTATGAATAAGATGGTGGAAAATATCTGCAGGAACCTGGAAGAAAATGAAAAGCTTCTGGAACAGCAGAAGGAAGATGTGGAAAATAACCGCCGGATGATACAGAATATAAAGAGTGCATGTCTGGATTTGGAGCAGGTGTCGGGGGAAAATCTGAGGAATGCAGACAATATATACCAGGGCACCGGGGAGCAGGAGCGTGCTGTGGAAGATCTGAAACAGACCATGGAGCGGCTTACCAATGAGCTGAATGACAGCGTGAGGGTTTCGGCTGAGGTTACGGACGCAACGGGCAATACAGCGCAGAAGATGCTTCAGACGCAGTCGCAGATGGGGCAGTTAAAGGGATCTATGGAGAAAATAACCGAGATGTCCATGGCCATAGAGACCATTATCGGGGAGATTGATTCCATTGCACAGCAGACGAATATGCTGTCGCTGAATGCTTCCATAGAGGCGGCCAGGGCCGGCGAGATGGGGAAAGGTTTTGCGGTTGTGGCAACACAGGTCGGGGAACTGGCGGCCAGGAGTGCGCAGGCGGCAAAGGAGACAAATGAGCTGATTACGAATTCCATGCGGGCTGTGGAGAGCGGAAGGAAGATTACGGATCAGACGGTGGATGCTTTTGCCATTGCAGTGGAGAATATAGAGACGGCGAACCGGAACATAGAGAAGATTACCGATATGGTAAGCAGGAATGTCCATATTGTAACCGAAGCGGTAGGCCAGATCGGGAGGATTTCCCATGTAGTGGAGGATAATGTGAAGATTTCCCACGATACGAAGCAGGTTTCTTCCAATATGGCGGATATAACGGGGAATCTGCTGCAGATGATTGAATAAATAAAGGGTATTTTCCATTTGATGGAAGGAAAAAGAGCCGGGAAGTTTCCGGCTCTTTTTTGTGGTTTACCAGGCATCAGGGCATTTTATCGAAGGATACGATGGTAATCTTGGAGGCAATCTATTACATAATCAGCATAAACCGTATTATCTTTAGTCTGGAAAATGTAAGCGATAAATAACGCTACGTCTAGCGATAAAACTTGCAGTCCTGCTATAAT
>CANDKY010000022.1 GCA_947385425.1 uncultured Lachnospiraceae bacterium
ATGATAGCATATTTATTTACGCGGGTAAACCCGGAAAATCATGCGTTTACCGTGACAGCCCAGGATATAAACTTGACGAAAGGCAAAAGCAATGCTAAACTTAATCTGATATATTTGGGTAAACGACATATATTTTTGTTTCCGGTTGCGGACAAAGCCATATACGGGATCGTGCGCTTTTGCCGCAAAACCGGGTGCAGGGGCATTTTAGGGAGTGCTTGATGATGAATGGGAGGGACATGGTATGATAGATGGTAAGAAAGTACTTTTCAGCGGAATGCAGGCGACAGGGAATCTGACTTTGGGGAATTATCTGGGGGCGCTCAAGAATTGGGTGAATTTAAGCGATGAGTATGAATGCTTTTATTCAGTGGTCGATATGCATTCCATTACTGTAAGGCAGGATCCTTCGGAATTGAGGCAGCGTGCGCGAAAGCTCCTGACCTTGTATATTGCGGCAGGGCTGGATCCGAAGAAGAACTGTATTTATTACCAGTCCCATGTATCCGGCCACGCGGAACTGGCATGGATATTGAACTGTTTTACCTACATGGGGGAGCTGAACCGTATGACCCAGTTTAAGGACAAGGCGGCAAAGCATGCGGATAACATCAACGCCGGGCTTTTCACTTATCCGGTGCTGATGGCGTCCGATATTCTGCTCTATCAGTCGGATGTAGTCCCTGTAGGGAAGGATCAGTTGCAGCATCTGGAAATCACAAGGGATATTGCCCAGCGGTTTAATGCGATATACGGGGATATATTTACAATTCCCGAACCTTTCATGGGAAAGGCGGGGGCGAATATCAAAAGCCTGCAGGATCCGTCAAAGAAGATGTCCAAATCCGATGAAAATACAAATGCCAGTATTTATCTCATGGACGATCCGGATACGGTGATCCGCAAGTTTAAAAGGGCGGTTACGGATTCGGAGGCACAGGTGAGGTATTGCGAGGAGCAGCCGGGTATCCGGAACCTGATTGAAATTTACTGTGCATGCACCGGAAAAACACCGGAGGAAACGGAAAAGGAATTTGACGGAAAGGGTTACGGGGATTTCAAACTGGCGGTCGGGGAATCCGTGGCGGATATATTGAAACCTCTGCAGGCACGCTTTGAAGAACTGAGCCGGGATAAGGCATATATCGACAACGTGATTAAGGAAAACGCGGATAAGGCAAATTATTATGCGATGAAAACGCTGCGGAAAGTGCAGAAGAAGATCGGGTTCCCGGAGAGGATAAGATAATTGCCTGGCGGGACGGCCTGCCGGGGAAGCCGGCCCAAAGGCGGATATAAAGGCAGGAATATGGATGCTTTATGGTGGATGAGAAAAGGTTTGATGCTGCGAAAGATAAAATTATAGGTATGGAACGTGAACGGCCGGGGATAGGGACTTTGCAGGAGAAAACGGTTCATGCGGTGATGAAGAATTATTACGCGCCGGACGAATCCATGCACGAAGTCCCTATCGGCGGCTATGTGGCGGACATTTATACAGGAGAGCGGATTATCGAAATCCAAAACGGGAATTTTTATAAAATACGAGGGAAACTGGATGCCTTTCTGACAGAATATCCGGTGACAGTGGTTTATCCCATCCCCCATAAGAAATGGCTGATATGGATTGATGAAGAGAGCGGGGAACTTACTTCCCGAAGGAAAAGCCCGCTGACCGGAAGCGCTTATCTTGCCTTTGCGGAGCTGTACCGGATTAAAAATTATCTTTTGAATGAAAAGCTGTGCTTCCGCTTTCCGCTGCTCGATGTGGAAGAATACAGGCTGTTAAACGGATGGAGCAGGGACAGGAAAAGAGGTTCCAGCCGCTATGACAGGATTCCGCTGTCATTGTATGATGAGGTGGTCATTGAACGGCGGGAAGACTACCTGCAGTTCCTCCCCGACGGCATCCCTGAAAGGTTTACATCCGCAGATCTGGCCAAAACGGCAAAGATACCGGCACGGACAGCCGGTCTTGTGCTGAACATCCTGTCCTATCTGGATGTGACAGGGCGCATCGGCAAAAAAGGACGTACCTATTTATATGAAGTGAAGATCTGACAGGGCAGCGCACAAAGGGCTATCGGAAGGATTAAAACACGGCCCTGCATATGGCTTTGAAGTGCATTTCCGCGCTATGCGCTTCACGATTTACCGTGGGGCGTTTTGCTTTCATTTTTTACCGGCTTACGAAGCCTTAGAATAAAACCGGGAAAAGGCAGGATATTTTTCTTTCAAAAATTGGTTATTTCGTGTATAATATATTTCGTTATGGATTTTTACAAAGAAAGGGATTTAACCGTTTATGAATGATGAATATAGATTAAGAATGGAAGCGCAGGATTTAACAAAGGAACCGCCGACGGACGAACCGGACAGGCAATATTACTTTATGAAGAAATGCCGGGGGATCGTGAAAAAGAAATCCGAAGAATTGGGGCGCCCGCTGACGTGCAGCCTGACGTCCTTCGGCTGTCAGATGAACGCCCGCGACAGCGAAAAGCTGGCAGGCATCTTAAAACAATCCGGCTATGTTCTGACGGAGGATGAAAATGCGGACTTTGTCATTTATAATACCTGTACTGTACGGGACAATGCAAACCAACGGGTATACGGCAGGCTCGGCGTCCTGAACGGGCTGAAGAAAAAGAATCCCCATATGAAAATCGCCCTGTGCGGCTGTATGATGCAGGAAGGGGCTGTCATTGATAAGATAAGGAAAAGCTACCGTTTTGTGGATTTGATTTTCGGGACGCATAATATATTCAAATTCCCGGAGCTCTTGTGTACCATGTTTGAATCGGATAGTATGATCATCGACATATGGGAAGACACAAACCAGATCGTGGAAGATTTGCCTGTTGAACGGAAGTACTTATTCAAGTCCGGCATAAATATAATGTTCGGCTGCAATAATTTTTGCAGTTATTGCATTGTCCCTTATGTTCGGGGAAGGGAGAGGAGCCGCAGCCCGAAAGATATTATCCGGGAAGCGGAGCGCCTGGCAAAAGACGGCGTGGTGGAAGTGATGCTCCTTGGGCAGAATGTAAATTCCTATGGCAGGAATCTGGAGGAATCTGTCAGTTTTGCGGAATTGCTGCGCGAAGTGGAAAAAATTGACGGCCTGGAACGCATCCGTTTTATGACTTCCCATCCGAAAGATTTATCTGACGGTTTAATAGAGGTGATGAAGGAGTCGAAAAAAATATGCCGGCATCTGCACCTGCCGCTGCAGTCCGGATCCACCCGGATCCTGCAGGCCATGAACCGCCGTTATACGAAGGAACAGTATGTGGATCTGGCGTTGAAAATACGGCGGGAAATACCTGATATGGCCATTACGACAGACATTATCGTCGGCTTCCCGGGGGAGACCATGGCGGATGTGGAAGAAACCATAGATGTAGTGCGCCAGGTAAAATTTGAAAATGCTTTTACTTTCCTTTATTCAAAGCGCACCGGGACACCTGCCGCGGCGATGGAAAACCAGGTGCCGGAAGAAACTGCAAAAGAAGGGTTCGCCAGGCTGCTGAGAGTTGTCCAGGATACCGCCAGGGAACGGGCGGCATTGCTGCAGGGGCAGGTTTTGCCCGCGCTGGCGGAAGAAGTGAACGGGCAGGATGACTCCCTGCTGACAGGGCGGCTTTCCAATAATACCATCGTCCATTTTCCGGGAGACCGCTCGCTGATCGGCAGGATTGTGGACGTTAGGCTGGAGGAATGCCATGGTTTTTATTATACAGGGCACACAGTATAAAGGGACGGGCTAAGGAACTGTCCTGAAATAACTTACCATATTCCTTGTCTTTTTCTCCGCCAGCACCACACAAAAATCAGTTACATAGCCCTAAGGAATCCACCATTCTGATACCCCCTTAGGGCAAAGCCCGCTATGCGCCTGATTTTTGTGTGGCACTGACAAAGAAAAATCCTGCGGACTATCGGTAAGTTATTTCGGGACAGTTCCTAAAGTGGGCAAAAGAAGGGGGCGTATGAAATGTTTCTGAACAGTCTGCGCGGGGAACAGAAATCACTTTTTATTGAGCTTGCAATCAAAGCGGCCGAAGCTGGCGGGAGTGTGACGTTTGAACAGAAGTATATGCTTAAATGCTTTGCTGTTGAAATGAACATCACTCCGATATATAAAACAGATCGGGATACGGATGATATTATAGACAGCCTGATGGCAGTATCTTCGGAGAAGGAGTTAAGAATTATTTTGTTTGAGATTCTTGGCATAATTGTTTCGGATACCGGTTTGGGCGGCAAAGAAAAAATGTTCGCGGAGCATTTTGCCGGGCGCTGCAAGATTGATCCGGGCCTGGTTGATAAAATGGCGGGTTTGCTGACGGATTATGCGGATGTTTACCAGGATATAACGTCTTTGGATTTATAGGATGCGTTTCCATTTAGGCACGCATCCCTTTTGTACAGCATCATTTCCCGCAGGTTTGCGGCTCAGGACAACAGCCAGTCAATCAAATACAGTGATTTAATCCCGTCATAAGAATTGATGTAGTTTCTGTCCATGGATAATACAATTTTTTCGTAGTTGTCAGGTATCATGCGCAGCGGCCTGAGTTCCCGCTCGCGGGTTTCCGGCTGCTGCATGGTTTCTGTTACCTGGATGTATAGCTTATCGTTAGGCTTTTCTGCTACAAAGTCGATCTCTGCGGCTCCGAATTTCCCGATATACACCCGGTAATCACGGCGGATAAGTTCCAGAAAAACAATGTTTTCCATAATATGTCCCCGATCCGCGTCACGGTAACCAAGGAGCATATTGCGGAAACCCATATCGATAATGTAGTTTTTACCCAGTGTTTTCAGCAGTTGCTTTCCTTTCACATCGTATCTGCCCACCGGGTAAAAGATGAATGCGCTGCGCAGCATGGAGATATATTTATCTATGGTTTTACCGGCGATATTTTTCCCTTTCCCCTTCGGAAGGTCCCCTTCGCCGGATAGGACATTGCCGATATTGTTAGGGGAAGTGATACTGCCGATATTGGAGCAGAGAAACAGAATCACTTTTTGCAGCGTTCCCTGATCGGCCTGGCTATTATGCTGAAGGATATCACGCAATATTACCGTGGAATAAATGCCTTCCAGTGCCTGGTTGCTTCTGGCCTCGTTAAACTGGTATTCCCTCAGAATTGGCATGCCGCCGAACTGAAGATATTTCTGGAATTTTTCCTCCACAGAGACGGAAGGGGCAAATTCGTAAAAAGTCAGAAATTCTTTAAAAGACAGCGGTAACATGCGGATTTCCACATATCTGCCGGAAAGGAGCGTGGAAAATTCCGTTGAGAGTAAATAGGCATTGGATCCTGTAATATAAATATCTACGTCGAAATCGAGACGGAAAGACTCGATGGCTTTTTCCCAGTGTTCCACTGCCTGGAGTTCATCAAAAATCAAATAGGCCTTTCCGTTTTCCGGGATGCGCTCACTGACATAGTCATAGAAGGCAAGGTAATCGGAGAGATCACGGTAACGCAGGGACTCCAGGTTCATATGAATAATATTGGAATCGGCTGTCCCGCTGCCAGACAGGTATCGATGGAACAGATCCAATAGGGATGATTTCCCGCATCTGCGGATGCCGGTAACAATTTTTACAAGATCCACATCCCTGTTTTGGATGAGCTGGTTTAAATATTCGGGACGGTTTATAAGTTCAGCCATAGTATACCTCCTGGATGCCTTTGAAATTTGCAGGTTATTCTGTATATTTAACTGGTTGCAGTATAATTTATCAAGTCCCCTGGCTCTTATTATACCTTAAAAACTTAAAAAATCAATAATTTCAGACTTACAAGTCTGAAACTTTCTAAATTATTGTATTTTCCGACATATAAGTACAAAAAATATAAATCAATCTGGCGTTTTGGAAGGTTACAGCACATTATAGGAGGAATGTCAAGCCTTTTTTCGAATAAGTATGTATGTTATGATTAACAGAAAGCAATGGTAAGGCTTTGTGTTGCCGCTATGCGGCATTATGTCATTTTGTGTGGTTCATCACAGAAGTTGGTGAACCTCTTCTTTTATACACAGGGGCGCACAGCACACAGAGGAAGTTACTGTTTGCGCAGCGTGCGTCCAAAGCGTCCCCTATCGATTGCACACGGGCGAATATCAGGGATGCAGACACCAAAAGGCGGAAAAATAAACGGGAAAGGGTAAGGGCAATATGGGACAATCGGTTAATATAGAAAAATTTTTTGCACAGTTAGATGAATATTTTCAGAAAAATGAATTGGATAAAGTGGAGCCGTATCTTCTGGCATCCTTGGACGAGGCGAAGGAAAAGGAAGACTATGCTGCCTATATATCCATCGGGAATGAAATGATCGGTTTTTACAGGAGTGTATCCCGGCATAAAAAGGCTTCCGATATTGCGGAAGATGTGCTGCTGCTAATGGAAGAACTGCAGTTGGGTGGCAGCGAGCATTTTGCGACGACGCTGTTAAACGCGGCTACCGCTTACCGGGCGGCAGGCGACGTTTCGCAGGCTTATAGCTACTATTGCCAGGCGACGGCGATTTATGAAAGGAAACTGCCCGAGGGGGATTACCGCTTTGCCGGGTTATATAATAATATGAGCATCCTTCTGGAACAGATGGATGAAAATGAGAAAGCGGTTGAAATGGCTCAAAAAGCCCTGACGATTATCAGGAAGCTGTCGGAAAGCGAAGCGGAGCAGGCTACTACACTGACGAATCTGGCGCTTCTGTATTTCAAGCTGGACCGTTCCGAAGAGGCATCCGCGGCATTGCAGGAAGCGCTGGGACTCTTTGAAGGGATTGGAGGCAATGGTGAGACAGACGCCCATTACAGCGCTGCCCTGGCAGGCGTGGGGGAAGCTTATTACAGGATGGGGGATTACAAAAAGGCCCTGGCTTCTTATGAAAAGGCCCTGGCAGAGGTGAAGAAGCATTTCGGGGAGAACCAGAGCTATGCGGTGCTGTGCGAAAATTGCGCGGCTGTGTGTGACTGCCTGAAAGAAGAAGGGAAAGCGCAGGATTACCGGAAAAAGGCGAAGGAAATTTATGATCGTGAAAAGCAATGAAAGGACAGGTGCCAGGATGAAGGGATTGGAGTTGGCGCGGCGTTATTATGAAACATACGGCAAAAAAATGTTGGAGGAAAAATTTCCGGAGCTTAAGGGACGCGTTGCTGCCGGGCTGGCAGGCCAGGGGTCGGAATGCCTGGGGTTCGACGACGGGATATCGGCAGACCATGATTACGGGCCGTCTTTCTGCCTGTGGCTGACAGAAGAAGATTACCGGGAATATGGCCAGGCATTGCAGAGGGAATATGACAGCCTTCCGGCCGTGTTTGAAGGCGTGGGGGCAAGGAAAGTCAGTGCCCATGGAGGCGGGCGGGTAGGGGTATTGTGCATTCCGGACTTTTATTACGGGCTGACGGGTTTTACGCGGGCGCCTGAAAAGAACCGGGAGTGGATGCGGATACCGGAAACGGCGCTCTGCACGGCGACCAACGGGAAAGTGTTTGCGGATCCCCTTGGGGAATTTACCCGGATACGGGAAGGGTTCCTTGCCTATTACCCGGAGGATGTGCGGATTAAAAAGATTGCGGCAAGAGCCGCGGCCATGGCGCAGTCGGGGCAGTATAATTACGCCCGGGCAATGAAAAGGGGGGAACAGGTTGCGGCTATGCTGTCCCTGGCGGAGTTTACGAAAAGTACGGTTTCCATGGTATATTTGTTAAACCGGAAATATATGCCTTTTTACAAATGGATGCACCGGGGGATGAGGGATCTGCCTTTGCTGTCGGAAATCGGGGATATATTAAACCTGCTGGCACAGGCGGGAGTGCAGTCGGAAGCATGGAAGGATGCGGGGCCGGAAGATTATCTCTATACATTGAATACAAATGACCAGTGTGTGATTATTATAGAAGCGGTATGCAATATTATTTTGCAGGAACTGGAAATACAGGGGCTGACGGAAGGGGAGGATAATTTTCTGGAAAACCATGCGCAGAAAATAATGGAGAAAATCCAGGATCCGGCGATCCGTTCCATGCAAATTTTAGAAGGTTAGTATTGCAAACTTATGTTCGATATGATATAATACAATATATAAGGAGCTGATGGTGTGAAGAAAAATGATTTATATCTGGCGGCGGGAATACTGGCGGCAGCATTTTTCCTATTGGCGGTACAAAGATTTGTGCCGGCATCATCAGGGCAGCAGGTTACGGTTACGCAGGACGGGGAAATTGCAGGGAGCTACCTTCTGGCAGAGGATAAGGAATTGGTTTTTACCGATGCGGACGGCGGCAGGAATGTACTGGTGATCCGGGGCGGGGAAGCTTATATGAAGGAAGCCGACTGCCCGGACGGGCTGTGCATGAGGCAGAAAGCGGTGTCCCGGAAAGGGGAAAGCATTATCTGCCTTCCGCACCGGCTTGTAGTGGAAGTGACGGCAGGGGAAAGTGCCGGGACGGATGCTGTGGCATATTAGAATGTGTCTGCAGGGTACGGATGCTGTGGCATGTAGAGCGCGTCTGCAGGAAAGTGCTGAGGCGGATGCTGCGGTACGTAGAGCATGTCTGCAAATTGGGGCACAGCCGGCGGAGGATATTATGCAGCAGGAAAACAGGAGAAAAACGGCATATATGGGGGTTCTGCTTTCTTTTGCGCTGATTTTGTCTTATGTGGAATCTTTGATCCCGTTTTTCTTCGGAGTACCGGGGATGAAGCTGGGGCTGGCGAATCTGGCGGTTGTCATTACCCTGTATTGGTATGGCTGGAGGGAAGCCTTTGCACTAAATGTTATGCGTGTCCTGCTGGCAGGTTTCCTGTTCGGCAATTTATTTATGGTGATGTACAGCCTGGCAGGGGCGGTGTGCAGCTTCTTTATGATGTGCATTTTGAAGAAAACGGGGAGATTCGGTATAATGGGAGTGAGTATATCCGGCGGGGTCTTCCATAATGCAGGCCAGATCGCGACAGCGGTGTTTGTTACAAAAACGGCGGGGGTGTTTTATTATCTTCCGGCGCTTATGATTGCGGGTGTGGCGGCAGGAGGGCTGATCGGGGTAATTGCGGCACAAGTAATGAGATATACGCAAAAGCATAACATAAATTAGGTTTTACAGTCCCCAAAAAAGCTTAAGTTAATGACATGGACTCCCGGGAGATACCATTTGCGGGAGATGAAAAGCAGTTAAAGGAGCAGGGTATGCCATGATTGCATATATAAAGGGAGAAATCGTGGATATTGCGGAAGATAATCTTGTATTGGAGGCAAACCGGATCGGATATAATATAAGGATTTCCGCAGGAACGGCGGGAAGGCTTCCGCCCGTCGGGGAAGAGGTAAAAATATATACTTATACATATGTCAGGGAGGATGCTTTTGCGCTGTACGGTTTCCTGACAAAGGACGACCTGGATATATTTAAGAAGCTGATTACGGTCAACGGAATCGGCCCGAAGGGAGGGCTGGCGATACTTTCGGTAATGACGGCTGACGACCTTCGTTTTGCGGTTTTGGCCGGGGATGCCAAAGCAATCGCCAGGGCGCCGGGAGTCGGCGCGAAGACCGCGGAGAGGGTTATTCTGGATCTGAGGGACAAGGTATCGCTGGAGGACAGCCTCATAAACCGCGAGGCAGCAGTGGCAGCGGGCGGCGGTAAGGTTTTGGCAGGCACCGTGAATGATGCGTCGGCAGCGGCACGGCAGGAAGCGGTTGAAGCGCTGGCAGCGCTGGGATATTCCGCAGCAGAGGCGTTAAAGGCGGTAAAACAGGTAGCAATTTCCGAAGACATGGATGCGGAAGATATTTTAAAGCAGGCATTGAAAAAAATGATTTAAGAAATCCCCATGTCCGCATGTTTTCGTTGTCAAGGAGGATATGGAGCGCAAAATGGCAAAGAGAATGATAGAGACAAACCTTACGGAAGAGGATGTCAAAATAGAGGGGTCGCTGCGTCCCCAATGTCTTGCGGATTATATCGGCCAGACGAAAGTGAAAGAAAACCTGAAAATATATATCGAGGCGGCAAAGCAAAGGAAGGACGCCCTGGATCATGTCCTTTTTTACGGGCCGCCGGGATTGGGCAAAACGACCCTGGCGGGGATCATAGCGGCTGAAATGGGTGTCAATATGAAAGTGACGAGCGGGCCTGCCATAGAAAAACCAGGGGAAATGGCTGCAATTTTGAACAATCTGCAGCCAGGCGACTTGTTATTTGTAGATGAGATCCACCGGCTGAACAGGCAGGTTGAGGAAGTCCTGTACCCGGCAATGGAAGATTACTGCATTGACATTATGATTGGGAAAGGGCCGACGGCGCGTTCCATCCGTCTGGAGCTGCCGCAGTTTACGCTGGTAGGCGCCACCACCAGGGCAGGGCTGCTGACGGCGCCGTTGCGTGACCGGTTCGGAGTGATCCACCACCTGGAATTTTATTCGGTGGAGGAATTGAGGCTGATTATCCAGCATTCGGCCCGGGTGCTGCATGTGGCGATAGAAGAGACGGGGGCGGAGGAGCTAGCCAGAAGGAGCAGGGGGACGCCGCGCCTGGCTAACCGGATGCTAAAGCGTGTGAGGGATTTTGCACAGATAAAATACGACGGCATTATCACGGAAGAAGTGGCGCGCACCGCGTTGGATCTGATGGAAGTGGACCGCATGGGGCTGGATCATATCGACAGGAATATCCTGCTGATGATTATCGATAAATTCAAAGGCGGGCCGGTGGGGCTGGATACATTGGCAGCGGCTATCGGCGAGGATGCGGGGACTTTGGAAGATGTTTATGAACCGTTTCTGTTAAAGAACGGGTTCCTGAACCGCACGCCGAAAGGACGGGTCGCAACAGATTTGGCGTATCAGCATTTAGGGCTTGAAATTCCTTCCTGATATCTATATAATAGTTAGTAATTGTGTGTAGTGCAGAGTGGTTTTCGCGGAAAATTTTTCAGGAGATAAATGCGTGACAAAATTACAACAGAGGATTGTCCGCGCAGGAAGGGACGTGAAGGTGGAATGTCAACAAAAACGGATACGGAAGTTATCATCGGAGGCAAAGTATTTACCTTAAGTGGATATGAAAGCGAAGAATATTTGCAGAAAGTTGCGTCTTATATTAATAACAAGATGGCAGAATACGGCAGAGTTGACAGTTTCAGGAGACAGCCCCTGGATACGCAGAGTGTTTTGCTGCAGCTCAATATAGCGGACGATTACTTTAAGGCAAAGAAGCAGATTGGCCTGTTGGAAGAAGAGATACAGGGCAAGGAAAAGGAATTGTATGATCTGAAGCATGAATTGATTGCTTCACAGATTAAGCTGGAGAATACGGAGAAGAATATGAAAGAGCTTCAGGAGCAGTTCAATGATAATGCAAAGAAGCTTGTCCGCGCGGAAACAGAGCTGAAAGACTTAAAGGAACACCATACGACAAAAGGAAATGGAAAATAATCGAAAACGGCTGTCTTACGGAAGGCAGCTTTTTATTTGAGGGAAATTATGAGGAAAGTGGAATTACTGGCACCGGCCGGAAACTATGAAGCCTTTTTGGGCGCGGTGCACGGCGGGGCGGATGCCGTATATATGGGCGGGACAAAATTTGGCGCCAGGGCCTATGCGGATAATTTTACAGAGGAAGAAATGTGCCGGGCAATCCGGTATGCCCATATTTACGGCAGAAAAGTATACCTGACTCTGAATACGTTGGTGAAAACAAAAGAATTCCCTGAAATTTATGATTATCTATCTCCATTTTACCGTGCAGGTTTAGACGGGGTGATTATTCAGGATTTTGGGGTGTTCCATGCGGTGAGGAGATGGTTTCCGGATCTGGCGCTCCATGCAAGTACCCAGATGTCCATTACCGGGACAGAGGGGGCGCAGTTCCTGAAGGGGCTCGGCGCACAGCGCATTGTCCCGGCCAGGGAGCTTTCCCTCAAGGAAATCCGTAAGATGAAGGAAGCCGTTGACATAGAAATAGAGACTTTTATTCACGGGGCTGTCTGTTACTGTTATTCCGGCCAGTGCCTGTTCAGCAGCATGATAGGAGGAAGGAGCGGGAACAGGGGGAGATGCGCCCAGCCCTGCCGCCTTCCCTATCAGATTGGAGGCAGCGGGAAAAAAGTTTACCCGCTGAGCCTTAAGGATATGTGCACCATAGAGATTCTGCCGGAACTGATAGAGGCCGGGATTGATTCCCTGAAAATCGAGGGCAGGATGAAAAGCCCGGAATATGCGGCGGGTGTGACGGCTCTTTACCGGAAATATATTGACCGTTATTATCGGAATCCGGAGGAGGAATACCGGGTGTCCGGACAGGATATGGAAGAACTGCGCGCTTTGTATATCAGGAGCGGTATAAGCGAGGGGTATTACCATCAGCATAACGGACAGGGGATGATTACTCTTGACAGCCCTTCTTATGCGGGAAGGGACGAAAACCTTGCCTGCCGTATCCGGAAGGAATATCTGGAAGGGGATTTCCGTCTGCCTGCGGCGGCAAAAGCAGTGCTGAGAAAGGGAAGCCCGGCAATGCTTCAGCTCAAATCCAGCCGTATGTGCAAAGGGGCTGAGGCAATGGATGAAGGGAGGACGGCGGAAAAGACAGCGGAAGTTACGGTAACGGGGGAACCGGTACAGGCAGCGCGGAAATGTCCGCTGACTATGGATGCGGTCAGGAAACAGTTGGCAAAAAGCGGGAACAGCGTATTCCGGGTGGAACAGATAGAAACGGAAATGGATGAGGATATATTCCTTCCGGTAAAAGCATTGAATGATTTAAGGCGCACGGCCTGTGAAAAGCTGGAAGAATGTATTGCGGGCGGACGGACGGAACGCCTGTGCGCCCGGGAGACTTCTGAAGGCCAGCGCAGCCCGGCGGCAGAAGGAAACACTGTATGGCCGGAGACGGCAGGACGGAACGACATATGCGCGGACACGGCAGAAGAGGGCAGCCGAGCCGGGGCCGATACCTGCCGTGCTTATCCGAACAGAAAGCATGGTATGCATATGCATGTTTCCGCCCAGACAAAGGAACAGGGAATGGCTGCGGCCAGAAAGAAAGCGGAGCGGCTTTACCTGGACTCCGGCCTGTGCGGCGACAGCAGGTGGCTTGCGGAGCTGAAAAGGGAATGCGGGGAGACAACGGAGCTTTATCTGGCCATGCCTTATATCCTCCGGACACGGGATGGGGAATTTTTAAAAGAAATGGAAAGATTGCTTCGGGGCAGTTTTTTTGACGGTGTGCTGGTGCGCAATGCGGAAGAATTGCACTGGGTGGTGAAAACGTTTGGAAAATCATGGGAGAAACGGGTGGTAACGGATGCCGGCCTGTATATCTGGAATCCGGAAGCATCGGCCCTGTTCGGAGAATACGGTTCCGAACATTATCTGCCCTATGAACTGAATGCCCGCGAGGTACAGGATTTGATAAGGGAATCACCGCCTGTGGAATGGGCGGCGGCAGTTTACGGCAGGATCCCGATGATGGTGACGGCCAACTGCGTTGTGAAAACAGAAGGGGGATGCAGGCCCTGGCAGGATGGCGGGCGGACAGCCTTTACCGGGCTGACAGACCGTTACCGGAAGGTTTTCCCGGTGTATACCGATTGTACGCATTGCTATAATGTTATATACAATTCCCTGCCTTTGTCCCTGCATCAGAAGCTCGGGGAAATGGAAAATATGGGAATCCGCGCATTCCGTTTGGATTTCACAGACGAAACGGGCCATGACGCGGAAAAGATATGCCGTTTCTTTGCGGAGTGCATGGAGGGCAGTAAGGGACAGCCGCCCTGTGAATATACAAACGGGCACTGGAAACGGGGCGTGGAATAACCGCCGGGAAAGGGATGCGGCAGAAGCAAAAACGATAAAGAACCAAAAGTATCCGGAAGGCAGGATTCCGGACAGGATACCGGCGGGACGGAACCGGATGGAAAGCAAAAACTATGGGCAGGACGGAAAACGCAGTTGATGCAGGGACGGAAACAGGGTGAAAGATGGAATTATATATTACGGAATTATCAAAATATGTCATTAATCTTCTGATGGCGTTTTATGCATATGAATCCTTTGCGGTATTCCGCTACCGGGAGGAAAGCCGCAGGAATGGGATCTATACAAGGCAGAACATGCTGATGCTGTCTATCCATTTCTCCTGTTTTATGGTCATTTGTTTTGAAACAGGGGATATAAGCTATCTGTTTTTTTATGCATTCCAGCAGATGGTACTGTTTGCCACGGCAGTGCTTTTCCATATGGTTTATCCGCGGGCAAACCGGCTGATCATCAATAACATGTGTATGCTTCTGAGCATCGGTTTTGTTATACTGACCAGGCTTTCTTACGAGAAAGCGGTGAAGCAGTTTGTGATTGTGTCGGTTTCTATTGCCATGGCGATTATCATTCCGTTCTTTGTGCATAAACTGAAATTTTTAAAATTTCTGACATGGATATATGCGGCGGCAGGGATAGCGGCGCTTTCGGTAGTCCTTTTTCTGGGCAGGGCCACCTATGGATCAAAGATTTCCTATTCCATCAAGGGTGTGACTTTCCAGCCGTCAGAGTTTGTCAAAATTATTTTTGTCTTTTTTCTTGCCGGCGCTTTGTATGAATCCGCTTCTTTTTTTCAGGTGGCGGTGACCGCGGCAGTGGCGGGGATCCATGTGGTGATACTGGTGGTTTCCAAAGATTTGGGCAGTGCCTTGATTTTTTTCACTGTTTATGTGTTGATGGTGTTTGTGGCCACGGGAAACCGCCTTTATCTGCTGGCCGGCGCCGGCGGAGGGGCCGTGGCGGCATTCCTGGCTTATAAACTGTTTTCACATGTGCAGGTACGGGTACAGGCATGGCGGGATCCGTGGAGTAAGATTGACAGCGGAGGTTATCAGATTACCCAGTCTTTATTCGCTATCAGCAGCGGCGGGTGGTTTGGGCTTGGCCTGTTTGAAGGCACGCCGCAGTCCATACCTTTTGTGGAAGCGGATTTTATTTTTTCCGCCATTGCGGAGGAGTTGGGAATTATTTTTGCTATGTGCCTGATTCTTGTATGCATTAGCTGTTTTGTAATGTTTATGGATATTTCCCTGAAACTGAATGACCGTTTTTATCAGCTTATTGCATTCGGCCTGGGTGTAACCTATATTTTCCAGGTGTTCCTTACTATAGGAGGAGGCACCAAGTTCATTCCGCTGACCGGCGTTACGCTTCCATTGGTCAGTTACGGGGGCAGTTCCGTAATGACAACGCTTATCATGTTTGCCGTTGTGGAAGGGTTATGTATGGTAAGGGCGGATGAAGAGCAGGAAAGCAGGGGAAAGGGTACGGAAAGGAAGAGGCCGGAAGGAAAAGGCGGAATGGGGAGTGCAAAGAATGCGGATGACGTGGAAGAAGAGCAGGATGGAAGAAAAGGAAAACGCAGAAACAGCGAAACGGCAGGGGAAAAAAGAAAAGGCAGGAAAGACAGGGAGAACGGATAAGGAAGATAGAACAGGGAAAACGGATAAAGCAGATAGGACAGGGGAAAAGGGCTGGGCAGATAAAACCGGGAAATCGGATAGAGCAGATAAAACGTGGAAAACAGATAAAACCGGGAAAACGGATAAAGCAGATAAAACAGGGAAAACAGGCAAGGCAGATAAAACAGATAAGCCGGATTCCACGCGGGAGAAAAGATTGGATCCGGGCCGCAATAATAAGAACGGCATCGGTGCCCCTGTTATGGCAGTGACCTATCTGTTTGTGGCGGTTTTTCTCGGGATGATGTTTTTTGTCTGCCGGTACGCAGTGGTTAACAGGCAGGATCTGCTGAATAACAGCTACAATGGAAGGCAGCAGCTCCTGTCGTCGAAGAACAGAAGGGGGACTATTTATGCCAGAAACGGGGAAGTGCTGGCAAAGTCGGATACCGGTGAAAACGGAAAAGAAACACGGGAATATCCGTATGGAAATATGTTTGCCCATGCGGTAGGCTATGCCACGCACGGAAGGGCCGGTGTGGAGGCGCTGGGGAATTATTACCTGCTTCAGTCCAACGCCCCTTTGTCGGAAAAGGTGTCGATGGATGCAGCCGGGGCAAAATACATTGCGGACAGCGTATATACCACTCTGGATGTGAAACTGCAGGAAACCGCCAGCAAAGCCATGGGCGTTTACCGGGGGGCGATCCTTGTCTCGGAAGTTTCGACCGGAAAGGTGCTGGCCATGGTTTCCAAGCCTGATTTTGATCCGAATAAAATAGAGGATATATGGGACAGCCTGGTGGCGGATAATGAGAGCGGTACTTTATTAAACAGGACGACGCAGGGGATGTACCCGCCCGGTTCTACTTTCAAGATTGTCACGGCGCTGGAGTATATCAGGGAAAACCCGGAAAACTACCGGGATTACCGTTTTCAATGCAGTGGAAGTTATTCTGACGGGACAGACCGGATTAACTGTTATCACGGGCAGAGCCATGGGGATGAAGATTTTGCCAGGGCTTTTGCAAAATCCTGCAACGCGGCTTTTGCCGATATAGGCGTGGGGCTGGATAAAAGGAAGTTCGAAGACACGTTGGAAGGGCTGTTATTTAACAGGGAACTGCCTGTCAATATTGTTTACAGCAAAAGCCATATTGAGGTAAAGCCGGAGTCTTCCAATGCGGAAATGATGCAGATTGCGATCGGCCAGGGGACTACGGGGATGTCCCCGCTCCATCTGAATATGATTACCAACGCGATTGCCAATGGCGGCCAGGTAATGAAGCCTTATCTGATTGACCGTGTGGAAAACAGTATCGGGACGGTGATAAAGCAGTTTACGGCATCTGCTGCCGGTGATCTCATGACGCCGGAAGAGGCGGAGGCGTTAAAGGAGATAATGCGGGGCGTGGTGGAAGAGGGGACGGCAAGCAGGCTGAAAGGATTGTCTTATACGGCAGCGGGAAAAACCGGTTCCGCAGAGTACAGTAATGTGAAAGAAGAATCCCATGCGTGGTTTACGGGATTTGCGCCGGCCAGCGAGCCGGAGATCAGCGTTACGATCATTATTGAAGGGGCCGGTTCCGGAGGGGAATTTGCCGTGCCGATTGCGAAGCGTATTTTTGACGCGTATTTTGGGGTGTCCTGATAAATTTGTTACAGTTTACTCCCCGCCCTATCTGATTTTTTTGCATTGTTTTGAAGGATGGTTTTACTTAACAGTAGACTCGCAAGCTCAGGGGAAATCAGTTATTGTCCCAAAAACAGGAAGAATTCTATTGGAATTACCGGAAAGTGTGTTATAATAAGGAAGCAGTGTGAGAAAAACAGCTCTTCATCTGTTGGAAAGCATTTTTCAAACACGCTCTAAGGGACTGTGAAGAACACAGCCTGGAAGTTTCTAAAGGTTTGGAAGGATACCTGGAAAACGGGCATTCTTTCAGGGGGTTGGTATGAAATTTTACAGGAATCTCTATGTTGGAGAAAGTATTAAAAAACCTAATAAAGTGAAGTGGAGGCTGCGCCATAACGCAGGGCAGTTCCAGGTATATGTGATAGCCCTTGCAGAGGGGGATGATCAGCTTGAAATATATCACTGCGCTTTCCTGCAGCAGGGATATTATAAAAAAAACCCGCCGTATATCATAGGGATAGCCGGCGGATATGCGGAAGCGGTGGATCTGGTAGTGGAGATAACGGAAGCAGCCCTGAAAGAAACGGGCAGAGCGGACTTAAAGAGATATTTGTTCCCGGAAATGAGTAAGAGGTAAATATGCTGCACATATTATTATTGATTTTGAAAATAATAGGGATGCTTCTGGCGGTTTTGCTTGGCACCGTATTGTTTGTGCTGCTCTGTATCCTGTTGGTTCCCATACGTTACCGCGTAGAAGCGGAAGGGAAACTGGGAAAGGAGAACCCGGTACGTGTGGGGATTAAAGTCAGTTGGCTGCTGCATCTGATAGATGTGGCGGTTGCCTATCCCGGAGCGGCATTTCTGAAAGTGAGGGTACTTTGTTTTACGGTATTTGATTCTTCCAGGAAGAAGGAGCGCAAAGGGCGCGGAAAGACACGAAAAAAGGATGCGGCAGAAAGCGGTGCCGATCAGGCGGCGGAAAGCGGCAGGACGGAAAAAGCCCCGCAAACCGGTTCAAAACAGCCGGGGGAGGATATGCCCGAAGGCACGGAAGGAGATACTTCCGGGAAGGACGGAACAGGGGAAGAGGAAAGCCCGGGCCGGGTTTCCGTGAAGGCGGAGGGAAAAAGCAAAGATGCATCCATGGAAACAGAGGCCGGGGAAGATTCCGGTGTTTCTGCAAAAGAGGAGGATGCCGGGGAAGAATGCAGTGTTTCCGTAAAAAGAAAGGATGTCGGGGAAGAGGATGCCGACATAAAGAGCGGGCATACGGATAAAGAGGGCAGTCCGGACGAAAAGGCAGGGAGTGATCCGAAGGAATCCGGCGGGGACGAAACTTCTGGCGAAAAAGAGGTATTGGATGGGGAAGATGCGGACATAGCAGAAGAAAAGAAGGGCCTTTGGGGTAAAATAAAGGCGTTTTTCCTGATTTTGAAACAGATTTTTGAAAAAATTGCCGGGGCATTGAAAAATATTGAGTACACAATCAGGCAGATATGTGATAAAATAAAAAAGATTTTAAGAAATATCCAATATTATACAGAAGTGTTAAAAAGTGAGACGTTCCGCCGGGTATGGGGAGTTTCCAAAAAGCAGCTTCTGCGTATATTCCGGATGCTGCGTCCGCAGGTATGCAGGATAAATCTGCTGGCAGGGACAGGCGATCCGGCAGGGGCGGGACAGATTCTTGCCATATATGGGATTCTGTATCCACTGATTGGAAACAATGTTGTGATAGAAGCCGATTTTGACAATAAAGTGATAGAGGGCGATTTGTTTATCAAAGGCAGGGTGAGGATGCTGGTATTTTTCATCGCGGCCGCCAGGCTGCTGGTGGATAAGAATATATGGCGTTTGCTGAAAATGTTAAAAAATCCAGGGGTTTAGGCAAATGGCATGACCAACCCCTGGCTGCGGTGCAGGGGATAAATATGAAATAAAAAAAGGAGGATATTGTAAATGGCAGAAAATAATTTTTCAGGCGTAATAGAGTCTTTGATGAGGGGAATGAACGGTGTGCTTTCTACCAAAACGGTGGTCGGGGAAGCGACACAGGTGGGCGATACGATTATCCTGCCGTTAGTGGATGTAAGTTTCGGCGTAGGCGCCGGTGCAAATGCGGCTGACAAGAAAAGCGGGGGTGCCGGAGGCTTCAGCGGGAAGATGACTCCCAGTGCCGTCCTGGTAATTAAAGACGGTTCGACCAAATTGGTGAATATCAAAAACCAGGATACGATGACAAAGATCCTTGATTTGATCCCTGAGCTGGTAGATAAGTTCACAAAATCAGAAGAAAAAGAAGAAATGCCGGATGATAAAACTGTAGTGGATCTTGCTTTTCCTGAAGAAAAGGAGTAAAAAAGAGGTATTTATTACAGACTAACTGCATAAAATAGAAAAAAGAAGTGTAAGTGGAGACGGGTTGCATGAAAAAAATGATTGGTTTTATAGCTTTTTGGATTGCGGTAGGCATGCTGCTTATGCTTTTTTTTACCAGCAAGCTTATTGGATTGGTTATTTGCGCTTTGTTATTGCTGATTGGATATAATTTTTATTATTGCGGCTAGTGCTCCATCCGGTCAGAAATTAGATTTCCGCCTTGCGCTGATACAAATATCAAGCACTTTGTATACGAGGATTAAAAAAACGGTGTACTAGAAATTTTAACGCGGCAATGGTGCGGAACAGGCAGAGCGGAAATTTAATTTCTGACCGGATGGAGTACTAAAGCGTGTTTGAAAAATGCTTTCCGACAAGATGGCGGAAATGATTTTTCAAACACGCCCAGTGTCCTGTAAAGTCTAAAATTTTCTATTATTTAAAAGCCGCAGACGCGGACGAGGAGCATGGGAATGAAAAAAATGGGTAATGAGATCACGGGAAAAGACAGGATTCAAAAAGAACTGGCGGCAAACGGCAGAAAAAGGATGCAGAGGGAGATTGCAGGAATTACAGGGACTATAGAGAGGAAAGAGGCCGATAGAGGAAAGAAGCCGGCCGGAAAGAAGGAAGCGGAAAGCGGGAAAGCACTGCAGATGGCCGGAGTGCCGGAAAGGCAGAAAGATTGCGGCGGAGAGGAAGAAGCGGCGGATGAAAATGCGGAGGCTTCGGACAAGCTGATGGCTGCCGCCAATGATGCCGCCGATACCAATGGTGTCAATAATACAAATGGCATTAATGATACAAATGGTATCAATGATACAAACGATTTCAATGATACAAACGATTTCAATGATACAAATAATATCAATGATACAAATGGAGTTATTGAAGAGATGCAGGGAAATGCCCGGGCGGAAATGCGCAAACAGGCTTTTTGCGGCAATGGCTGCGGCAAATCCGGAAAAATAGCAGCAGGGAAGCAGGCGGGCGCGGAACCGGGACTGAAAATAGCGTTAAGCTGCGAAAAGGATATTGCGAAGACGGAAGGGCATAGAGGGAAGTCATTTGCTGAGGCTGTTTTAAAAGAAGGGCAGCCGCCGCTGTCAGAGGAAGATATCCGTATGGAATCGCTCCGGAAAGAAATAGCCCAAATGCAGGCCGAACTGGAAAAGGAACGGAACCAGTTTGCGGAATATGTAAAAGCGAAAGAATACAGCATAGAAATGGATCAGAAACGTCTGGAACAGGAAAACCGTTTTTTTGATCAGAAAATGCAGATTCTTCAGGGCGGGTTTGAGCAGTTGGAAGCGGACAGGCGTGCTTTCCAGAAAGAACGGGACAAGTTCAATGCCTGCAAAGAAGTATATTCCGAGACGCAGGATATGTTTAAACGTTATGAGACGACGGAAATGTTATTCAGGGGTGTCAACAGTTTCCTTGCCCTCAAAAAGAGGTACAAGGATCTGATTAAGATGTTCCATCCCGATAATGTTGCGGGGGATCAGGAAATGGTGCAGTTGATTAACCGGGAATATGAGGAATTGAAAAAGGCTTATGAAGTTGGGATGCAGGCATAACCGCCTGCTTCTCCTTGCCTGTAAATCTGCCGGGCACCGTTTTTTATTCCTTTATCTTCCTGAAAAGTATATCTGCTCAAAATCAGTTTATAAATGTATTGTGTGTGATAGGCAAATTATTCTATAATACAGCATCAGGGACAGGGCAGAGGAAGCAGTGCTGTGACCTGATATATTCCCTTTAGTATGGGGTCATTTAATCGGGCAGACGATGCATTAAAGTGGCGGTCTGCCCTTTTGTTATTGCAGCGGGTTTTCTGCTGTGCAGAGGTCAATAAAGGACTCTGTAAAAATCAGTTACATAGCCCACTATGCGCCTGATTTTTAAGCAACACTCCCGAAGAAAAATCCAGCGCACTATTCAGCAGTTATTTATTTACAAATTCCTAAAAAGGGAATATCTCGCACTCTTGACAAAAACAGATATGTTTTATTAGCATGAAATTATTCGGGAAATTGGATAAGAAAAGGAGACAAAGCAGTTCATGGGAGATACAAAACGAGAGATTGAAGCAGAGTGCTTTTTACTACAGGCGGAAGATGAAGGACAAAGATATGGCAGAAACAAGGATACAGTAATAAACCATACATATATTAACAGTGGTAGTTACCGAAGAAAATTTGATTTTATTTCCGATTCGTCTGAGTTGAACCGTCTCATATTTCAACTGTCAAAAAGGATGCTGGAACATAGGTCGGGAACAAAGTTTGAAGATATGTATTGGATTGATGCGGCGCATTGGACAGTGATAGCAGAGGAAACCGAGAGCTGTTCCGAAGAGCAGATTGTATATTCAAACAGCATACGTTCCAAAATCTCAAAGTATGATAATCTGATCACGCTGCATTCCCATCCGAATAGTTACCCGCCCAGTATCAATGATTTGAATTCTAATTTTATCAATCACTATGGTCTTGGCATTGTAGTCTGCCATGATGGAAAAATATTTAAATATGCTTCAAATCAGGAAATACGGGAAGACTACTACAAGATGGTTGTTGAAAAATATCTGAAAAAAAGATATAATGATTATGAAGCACAGATAGAGGCTCTTATAGAATTAGTCACGAAATTCGATATTATGGTAAAGGAGGTAACAGAGGATGGTATGTGAAAACGATATTCTGGAGATTCCTGAAGAATATAAAAAAATGTCTGAAGAAGAATTAGATAAGGAAATAGAAAAGCTTTACGAAAACATGAAAGGCCAAAATAGAGGCGAAGTAAGAGAAAAGGTTGCAAAACTGCCCGTGAAAATTTTCTTTTAAGGATCGCTACCCCGGTATGCAACAAAGGCTTTTGTTTTCCAGGAAATTAAAAAGTAAAATAAGGTAAAAACAATTCGGAAGACTGTTTTTACCTTATTTTACAAAAAAATAATAACACCCTAACTGCAGGATTAATCCGTTTTACAATTCTTTTCACAGGATATAAAAGAATCTCGGGATGGAGAACCCGCCTGAAAGCTTAAGCCCTCTCTACTTTGCCGGATCTCAGACACCTTGTACACACATGCAGTCTCTTAGCGCCGCCATTCACTTTGCATTTCACATTTTTCACATTTGAGTGCCAAATTCTGTTTGTTTTTCTATTGGAATGGCTTACATTATTGCCAAAATGAACACCCTTGCCACAAATATCACACTTTGCCATCGCTGCTTTTGCACCTCCTCGAATTTTATACTCATAACGTTTACATCATAACAGAAAATGCCATATAATGCAAGTAAAATTTTAGTTTTGGAAATGAAATTGCTGGTAAAATCTTTCAGTATTTCTATTATATTTCTTGTTTCTTTTGATAAGAGCGGTTATAATATCCTATATATGTTGGATAGAATAAATCAAGGAGGTAGGATATGAAAGCATCTTCTATGGATACCCATATGGGAAATATAGCGATAGATACCGAAGTGATTGCACAGTATGCCGGGGCGGTTGCAATGGAATGTTTCGGGATCGTCGGGATGGCCGGGGTAAATGTGAAAGACGGGCTGGTGAAGCTGCTTAAAATGGACTCTATGACCAGAGGGATCCGGGTAGCTTTGGCAGGGCAGAAGCTGACACTGGATTTTCATGTGATTATTGCATACGGTGTGAGCATACTTGCGGTGTCGGACAATCTGATCAGTAACGTAAAATATAAGGTGGAAGAATTTACAGGAATTGAAATTGAGAAAATCAACATCTTTGTGGAAGGTGTGAGAGTGATTGATTAAGGAGGATTTTGTTGTGGCTAATACAATTGACGCCAGGATGTTTGCCGGAATGTTCCTGGCAGGTGCAAAAAATTTGGAAGCAAAGAAAGAATGGATCAATGAACTGAATGTGTTTCCCGTTCCTGACGGCGATACCGGTACAAATATGACATTGACCATAATGTCGGCGGCAAAAGAAGTATCAGCGTTGGAGAATCCTGATATGGCTTCTCTTTGTAAGGCAATATCTTCCGGTTCTTTAAGGGGGGCGCGGGGAAATTCCGGTGTTATCCTGTCCCAGCTTTTTAGAGGTTTCACCAAAGTGGTCAGGGATTACGAGGAAATTAATGTCGGGATTCTTGCGGATGCTTTCGATAAGGCGGTGGAGACTGCTTATAAGGCGGTCATGAAACCGAAAGAGGGTACAATCCTGACAGTGGCAAAGGGAGGCGCCAGGATGGCGAGGGAACTTGCCGATCAGGGCGAAGAGGATCTTGGCGTTTTTATCCGTGAAGTGATCAGGCATGCGGATGAGGTTCTGGCAAAAACACCTGAGATGCTTCCGGTTTTAAAGCAGGCAGGCGTGGTGGATTCCGGCGGACAGGGCCTGATGCAGGTGCTGAAGGGGGCTTATGACGCTTTCTGCGGTAAGGAAGTGGATTTCACCATCGAGGAGACGCAGACAGCGGCCGTGAGCAGTGCGCAGATGAAGACGGAGGTACAGGCCGATATTAAATTCGGTTATTGTACGGAATTCATTATAATGTTAAACCGTAACTTCAATATTAAACAGGAAATGGATTTTAAGGCTTATCTGGAGTCTATCGGCGATTCTATCGTGGTAGTTGCGGATGAAGACGTGGTCAAGGTACATGTACATACCAATGACCCCGGGCTGGCGATCCAGAAGGCTCTGAAATACGGCGCGCTTTCCAACATGAAGATTGATAATATGAGGCTGGAGCATCAGGAAAAGCTGTTTAAAATGTCAGAGAAGCAAAAGGGGAAGGCGGCAGTACGTGAGGAAACGGCGCCAGTTAAAGAAGCGCCGAAAAAGGAAGTCGGTTTTATCGCTGTCTCGGCCGGAGACGGGATCAATGATATTTTTAAAGGGCTGGGCGTGGATTATATTATTGAAGGCGGGCAGACGATGAATCCCAGCACGGCGGATATGCTGGATGCCATTGATAAAGTCAATGCGGACACGGTTTATATCCTGCCGAATAATAAAAATATTATTCTGGCTGCGGATCAGGCGGCCCATATGGTGGAAAATAAGAAGATTGTGGTAATCCCGACAAAGACGGTCCCGCAGGGTATTACGGCGGTTATAAATTATGTGCCGGATCTGAGCGTGAAGGAAAATACCGACACTATGATGGAGGAAATCAAAGCGGTAAGTACCGGGCAGGTAACTTATGCTGTACGCGATACGATTATTGACGATAAGGAGATTAAGCAGGGCGATTATATGGGCATCGGCGACACCGGTATTTTGTCCAACGGGACGGATATGGTGGAGGTTACGATGCGGATGGTGGAGGAACTGATGGCCGGCGAAAAGGAACTGATCAGCATTTATTACGGCGCTGAGGTTTCGGAGGAAACGGCGGAAGCTTTGAACGGTATGGTCGCGGAAAAGTATCCTGAGTGTGACGTGGAACTGCAGTATGGGGGACAGCCCATATACTACTACATTATTTCCGCCGAATAGCAAAACATTAAGAAACTCTAAGGCTGTAAAAGACACAGCCTAAGAGTTTCTTAATGTTTAGAAGAACGCCAAAAGAGGCGTTCTTCCGCAATGCGCATTAAGAAACCCTAAGGCTGTAAAAGACACAGCCTAAGAGTTTCTTAATGTTTAGAAGAACGCCAAAAGAGGCGTTCTTCCGCAATGCGCATTAAGAAACCCTAAGGCTGTAAAAGACACAGTCTAAGAGTTTCTAAATGTTTAAGAAGGACGCCGGGAAATGGGCGTTCTTTGTGTGTGCCGCCTTTGGGGGCGGAAGCGGGGAGGCAGGTGGGTTTGGATGGATGGTAGTGCGAAGATAACAGAGATTAAAGGGGTGGGGGAGAAGACGGCGAAGCTTTTTGGGAAACTGGATGTCCAAACGGTCGGGGAATTGCTGCATACTTATCCGAGGGATTATGAGGAGTTTAAGGAGCCGGTTGCCATCGCGGATTGTGCCGCGGGTGAGCTTTGTTCGGTGCGGGCTTGTCTGGTGGGGAATATTGCGGTGAAAAAGGTGCGTAACCTGACGGTTTTGAATTTTGTTATCAGGGATGCGGGCGGGCAGATTTTTATGACTTATTTTAATATGCCTTATGTGAGGAACCTGTTAAAAAGGGGGCTGTTTTATATTTTCCGCGGCGTGGTACAGTCAAAAAACGGTAAGCTTGCCATGGAGCAGGCGAAGATTTACAGGCCGGAGGAGTATTTCAAACTGACGGGGATATTGCAGCCCAGGTATTCCCTTACGGCCGGCCTGACAAACCATATGGTGGCAAAGGCGGTGCGGCAGGCTTTGTCTCTGTGTGAATTCCCGCGGGATTACCTTCCGGAGTGGATAAGGGTGGAACAGGGATTGGAGGATTACCGGAAGGCGGTAGAGGAGATTCATTTTCCGCCGGATTATGAAAGTATGCTGAAGGCCCGCAGGCGCCTGGCATTTGATGAATTTTTCCTGTTTATCCTTATGCTGCGGAAATGCCGGGAGAATAATGATGTGCTGGAAAACCGGTATCCGATGGAGGACGATGCGCAGGTGCGGAAGCTGGCAGAGGCGCTCCCTTATAAACTTACAGAGGCGCAAAGGAAAGTCTGGCAGGAAATCAGAGGGGATTTGCAGGGGGGATTTGCAATGAACCGGCTGATCCAGGGGGATGTTGGATCCGGCAAGACGATTCTCGCTTTTCTGGCCTTGCTATTGTGTGTATCCAACGGTTATCAGGGGGCTATGATGGCGCCGACCGAGGTGTTGGCGGCACAGCATTATGAGTCTATGACAGAACTGACGGAAAAGTATGGGCTGCCATTCCGTCCGGCGCTGCTGACCGGTTCCATGACGGCGAAGGAGAAAAGGCGGGTGTATGAAGCCATTCAGTGCGGGACGGTAAATGTTGTGATTGGCACCCATGCGCTGATCCAGGAGAGGGTGGAGTATCGGGATCTGGCGCTTGTGGTTACGGATGAACAGCACCGTTTCGGTGTGCGGCAGAGGGAAAGCCTTGCCGGGAAGGGGGAGGATGTACATGTGATGGTTATGAGCGCGACGCCGATCCCAAGGACTCTGGCGATTATTTTGTATGGGGATCTGGATATCTCGATAGTGGATGAGCTTCCCGCGGACAGGCTTCCCATTAAAAACTGTGTGGTGGGGACGGAATATCGGGAGAAAGCTTACCGCTTTCTGGCCAAAGAAGTTGCGGCAGGACGGCAGGTTTATGTCATTTGCCCTATGGTGGAAGAGGGGGAGCTGGAAGGGGTGGAGAATGTCACTTCTTATACGGAAAAGCTTAAGAGCATCCTGCCGCCTGAAATTCGGGTCGCCTGCCTGCACGGGAAGATGCGTCCCGCGGATAAAAACCGGATTATGGAGGAATATGCCGCACATATGATTGATGTGCTTGTATCCACTACGGTGATAGAGGTCGGGATTAATGTCCCCAATGCAACGGTGATGATGATAGAAAATGCGGAACGTTTCGGGCTGGCGCAGCTCCACCAGCTTCGCGGAAGGGTCGGCAGGGGGGGACATCAGTCTTACTGTATTTTTATCAACGGTTCCGGCAAACCGCAGGCTTTTGAACGGCTGGATATCCTGAACCGTTCCAATGACGGTTTTTTTATTGCCGGGGAAGATTTGAAGCTGCGCGGGCCGGGGGATTTATTCGGCATAAGGCAGAGCGGGCTGATGGATTTTAAGATCGGGGATGTGTATCAGGACGCCGGGCTGTTAAAGGAGGCGGAAGGCTGTGCGGAACGGCTGCTGGCAAAAGACAGGAAATTGGCCAGGCCGGAACATGGGGCGCTTCGGGCTTATGTGGGACAGGTTTTGGGTGAGACGGATTTCAGGACGATTTAAGGCATTTCTGGATTTTTTGGGCGGGCTGTGCCCAAGGGATGACAAAACCCGCAGCCGTTATACTCTGCGGGTTTGTTAATTTATATATCTTTCTCGTCCTCTGTTTTTACTCCTGTTTTCCTGCATACCGGCTTACCTTAGAAAGCCCTGGGGGATACATTCAACAGTGCGTAAGAGTTCCTTTTCAGCATTTCCGCCGCTTCCTCTTCGTTACCTACGCGGTTTAAAACAACCAGGTTCTTAACAAAATATTTTTCTACCATATTCATCATATAATTTTTCATTTCTCAACACACCTTTCTTTTTTATTCCAGCATTTTCATTGCTATTCCAGCTTTTTCACTTCTATTCCAGCTTTTTCATTTCTATATCCAGTCCAGCATTTTTATTTCTATATTTTACTACCTGCATTGTGCAGTTTTTTGTTTGGCTGTCGTCTGCTGTCTGAATACTACAGCCAAATTTGCTTTATTCCATATTCAATTTCCCATATTCAGTTTTTTATTTTATTTTTTAATTCTCAGTTCCCGTGTCCGCCGGGCTTTTTCTGCTTCCTGTTCTGAGTTTCAGCGTTCCCCTCTAGAAAAATCTGGGGGATACATTCAGGAGTGCATAGGAGTTTCTTTTCAGCATTTCCGCTGCTTCCTCTTCCTTCCCTACATGATTGAAAACAACCAGGTTATTCGCAAAATATTTTTCTACCATAGACATCATATAATTTTTCATGTTCCGCCACCTTTCTTCCTTTTGGATTTGCCCGAACAGCTTTGGCGCCGCGGGCTTGCTGTGTTTTGTTTACAATATGCATCATACTCCGCCTTTATAGCCGCCGCCAGATATTTTGTTGATATCTTTTAAGGCAATATTGATATATTTGGAAAAAAGCGGGGCATACGTTGCGGCGGAAAAGGAACCTGCTGGATTTACCGTTATTTTTTGCAGTTCTGTATATTAGATGCTTTTCCTTTCCTCCGGCAGAATATCCGTATATTTCAGGACAGCGGCCGAGATATTGTAAATAAGCTTGGATATTTCAGCCGGCGTTTCCTCCATCGGGCCGGCCAGCCAATTTTGTATGACACTGATGCTGCCGGCCACAAGGTAGTTGAAAACATAGTCGGACATTTTATTCTCCGTCCCGGCGGCTTTCATGTTTTCCTTAAAAAAATCCACTGTATCACCCAGCATCTTTTTTGTAAAACTGCCGTCAATGCTGTTATCTGTCAGCAGCCGGTATATTTCGCTGTTTTTTTGTACATCGGTGAGAAGCCGGTTCAGGGCTTTTTCCCCATGGTTAATGCCGGCCGTTTCCATTTCACGCATACATTGCGTGCCCTTTAACAGGGTTTCTTCTTCGATTTCCTGCAAAATATCCTGGACATTCCCGTAATGCTTGTAAAACGTGGAGCGGTTTAATTCGGCTTCACTGCAAAGTTCGCTTACCGTAATTTGGTAAATCGGTTTTTTCTGCAGGAGGGCAATCAGGCTGTTTTTTAATAACAGCCTGGTCAGGCGTGTACGTTGGTTGTCTTTTTTTTCCATATAGGCACCTCTTTCCGGACAAATTTGCCATCTGGTTCTTTTTTGCGGCAAATTACCCCTTATTTGTTGGTCTGGCATCATATCAATGTAGATTGACTGTTGATAAATCTACACATTGTTGTTATTATAACAGCATAATATAAAAAATACGTTTTGTCAAAGAAAAAAGGCAAAGCAGGCTGCGTTGACAGTTTGATAGTTTCCATGTACAAAAGGAGGGCAATATGAAAATTCAGACAGAAGCAGGGGATCAGACACAATATCTGGCACATGAGTTTAACGACAATACTATCCGGTTCATTATTAAATATTCCGGTTTGGCAAACGCGCAGATTCTGCAGCGGGCAGCGGAAATATTAGTCCGGCGTATTGACATTCTGCATAGTTCCTTCCATGTAGGTATTTCCGGCACCAAATGGGTGGTAAATGAGGATTATCCAACAGAAGGGCTGACCATTATACGCAATATTTCTGGCGATGTGGTAAAAGCGGCCAAAGAAGCCGCGCTGCATGCCATTGATTATTCCGGCAGGGTGCAGATCCGCTGTTACCTCTTTTCCAATGAATCGGAAAGCGCTTTGGTTTTTCTGGCCGGGCATATGTGTACGGACGGACGGGACGCCATATATCTGCTGGAAAAACTGATTGAGATTTATCGGAATCTGGACAATGGAGGTACAGGGGAAAATGTAGCGCTGAAAAACGGGAGCCGTTCCATTGAGCAGTGTTACAGTGAAGATCCAAAGATGCTTTCCCCGGATTTGCAAAAATTGTTAAAATCCGAAAAAGAAAAACAGATAAAAAGTATCTATTCTTTCCGCACAGAGGGAAAGGGGCGGCCCTGTTTTATAGAATGTATGATCCCGAAAGAGGACATTGCACGGTGCAGGAAGCTGGCGGATGGATGTACCGTAAACGATGTTGTTCTTGCGGCATACTGCAGGGCATATGTCTGTCAGATGGGTTTGGAAAGCGATACCCCTGTTGCTATTGCAACGATGATGGATTTGAGGAAATATATTCCCGATGGGGATTCCGATGGTGTAGCTAATTTTTCCGGGCCTGTCAGTATCTGCCTGCCGGATGGTATCGGCGAAAGCTTCAGCCATACCTTAAATAAGATCGCAGGGCAGACAGCCGTTGTAAAAGATGATAAAAAAGCCGGCCTGGATGCGGTCCTTGCCGTTAAGAAAGCTTTCGGAATGCTCCCTTTCCCACTGATAGTCCGTCTTGGGAAAAAAATGTACGGCGAAATGCCGATCGGCATGACAAACATCGGAAACATAACGCGTGACAAGCTGACGCTGGGGAATTGCCCTGCCGATGATTTTCTCTTTGCAGGCCCTCTGAAAAAGAAACCCGCCCTGCAGTTGTCTGTGAACGGCCTGGACGGAGATGTCCGGTTATGCATAATTTCCGAATGTACCGCCCAGGATCAAATCCAACTGGAAGAGCTTCTGCAAAGGCTTGTTTTTCAAATCAAATGGCAGTCCGCGGGCAAGCCGTTAATTTAAGTTTTCCGGAGCCGTAAACAACGGTATAGCCCTCCAAACTTCACATTGCATACAATACTGATCTATGCTATACTTTACATTGTTAGGACTACAGGGAATGTCAAACTGTCCGGAAATAACTTATGGCAATGGCTTGCCACAAGTTCTTGCCATAAGTTATTTCCGGACAGTCACCAGGAAAACCTAATTCGTCCTGACACAGTTTCTGGCAGAATAAAAAAAGTAAAAATTCAGATATGTGAGGTAAGGCAATGGAAGTTTTATATAACAGTACGAGAGATAATGATATTCATGTCCGGGCTTCGGAAGCGATACTGAAAGGGCTTTCGGAGGACGGCGGCCTGTTTGTGCCGGACCATATCCCGGCGCTGGATAAAAGCCTGGCGGAGCTGTCCGCGATGAATTATCAGGAAGTGGCTTATGAGGTTATGAAGCTGTACCTGACGGATTTCACGCCGGAGGAACTGAAAGGATGCATCGCAAAAGCATATGATGAAAAATTTGACACGGAAGTGATAGCCCCGCTTGTCTGTGCGGGCGGAGCGTATTATCTGGAGTTGTTCCACGGCGCAACGATTGCCTTTAAGGATATGGCGCTGTCGCTTTTGCCGCATTTGATGACGGTATCCGCCCAAAAAAATAAGGTAAAGAATGAAATCGTGATACTGACGGCGACTTCGGGGGATACGGGCAAGGCGGCCCTCGCCGGGTTTGCAGGTGTGGAGGGCACAAAGATTATTGTATTTTACCCGAAGGACGGTGTCAGCCCGATACAGGAGAGACAGATGATAACCCAGAAAGGGGAAAATACATATGTGGTAGGTATCCATGGCAATTTCGATGATGCGCAGACCGGGGTGAAGAAAATTTTTGCCGATAAAGGGCTGGCGGAGAAGATGGATCGGCAGGGGTTCCAGTTTTCATCGGCAAATTCCATTAATATCGGGCGTCTGGTGCCCCAGATTGTATATTATGTATATGCTTATGGCAGGCTTATGGCGGAAGGGAAGATAGCGGAAGGGGATAAGATCCATGTGGTTGTCCCTACGGGGAACTTCGGCAATATCCTCGCGGCATATTATGCGAAAAATATGGGACTGCCCGTCGGTAAGCTTATCTGCGCCTCCAATGAGAATAAGGTGCTTTATGATTTCTTCCGTACCAGTGTCTATGACAGGAACCGGGAATTTGTGCTGACCAGTTCGCCGTCCATGGATATTTTGATTTCCAGCAACCTGGAGCGGCTCATTTACCGGATCGCCGGAAACGATGCCGGGAAGAACGCGGAATTGATGAAAGCGTTAGCCGGTGAAGGGAAGTACAGGATTACGGAAGAAATGCGAAAAGAACTGGGTGATTTTTACGGCAATTATGCGTCCGGGCAGGAAACTTCGGAGATGATCCGGGCGCTTTATGAAAATACCGGGTATGTACTGGATACCCATACGGCGGTGGCGGCTTGTGTTTACCGCAAATATACGGAGGAGACGGGCGATCGGACGCCCACAGTGATAGCTTCTACGGCCAGTCCGTTTAAGTTTACGCGGAGCGTAATGAACGCTATCGATGAAAAGTACGATAAAATGTCAGATTTTGAACTGGTGGACGAATTATCCTCCATTGCAAATGTGGCAGTCCCGGCAGCGATTGAGGAAATCCGTACCGCTCCTGTGCTGCATGACCATGTATGCGGAAAAGAGGAAATGCAGAAGGCTGTGGAAGAGTTCCTGGGGCTTAAGTAGGTGAAGGTATGGGCGGTGCAGGTATTTTTGAACTGCTGATTATCAGCGGCGGATTTTATCTTATTTATGCGGCGGTTGTTTTGAAAACCAGAGGGGAGATCATCAAAGGGGTTATGGTTTCCAGAGATGTAAACGTGGATAATATACGGGATAAGGAGGGCTTTATCCGGTATATGTTCCCGCGTGTGCTTCTTATGGGGATTTTTACGGTGGCAATGGGCGGGATCCATGTGCTGATCCCTTATATGCATTGGCCGGCCTGGATTTCCATAGCGGCCGTGTCGGGCTACCTGGTATTGCTGATGATATTTTCGGCGGTCGCCGTTAAGGCCGGGAAAAAATTTATTTGATGTGGATTTTCCGGCAGCGGGACGGGATGAAAGGTAAATGGGACGGGTAAATATATGTAAGTTTGCGGCATTTGGCATTCTTTTGCTGTGCTGCGGTTTTGTAGCGGCCGGATGCGGGAATGGCAGCGATAGCAAGAGCAGCCGTACGGTTCCTGACGGCATATCGGCTGGCGGGGAGACAGGCTGTATCATCAATGGTTTGACGGTGAATTACATGGAAAATCCCATGGGCATCGAGGGCAACCCGGTATTTGGCTGGAAAATGGAGGATACTGCCAAAGGGCAGCGCCAGACGGCATACCGGATTGTTGTGGGATCGTCCCTGCAGGCTCTGGAGGATAAGGATTACCTGTGGGATTCCGGAAGGGTGGAATCCGATATTTCTGTGGCGATCCCTTACGGGGGCGGCAGGCTCCGGCCGGAAAGCAGATACTATTGGAAAGTGTACGTGTGGGAGAAAGACGGGAAAATAGCGGAGTCTGGCGGTGAAGCCTGGTTTGAGACAGGGCTTTCGCAGGAGGGATGGAACGGGGCGGAATGGATCTGCCTCGGTGACGACGGAGTGACAGGGAGCCGGGAAGCAAAGGACGCTGCCGGGGATACCTCCTATAGGATTTCCTATGATATCCGGCTGAGCGCGGCTTATGCCGGCTTTATATGGGGGGCCGATGCCGGGCGGTACGGCGAATATTTCCGGTGGGCATTGGACACTACGGAAGAAAATATATTCCTTGTGATGTCACATATGGCCTATGAGACGGTATTGGAGGAAAAAAGCATTTCCCTGCAATCCTTTTTCCCGGACAGGGATGATTTCTGCGCCCGCCCGCATCATGTGCGGCTTAATGTGGACGGGAAGCAGGTGGATACTTATGTGGATGATATTCTTGTCTCACAGTATGAAAACGCCGCGGCGAAAGAAATCGGCTCCATCGGTTTCTGGGTAGACAGAGGGGCGCAGTATGCCGGCTTTGGCAATATTTATGCAGAGGATTTTGACGGAAAGGTGTTGTATGAAGAGTCCTTTGCGGAAACTCCCCAGGAAGCCGGCAACTCGGCATTTTTCCCATATTATCTGAACATCCGTGACGGGTGGGCAAAGGTGGATTCCGGCTGGGTGATGACAGGCGGCGCGGAAAAACCGGCGCCTATGCTGCGGAAATCTTTTGATGCAAAAGAAGGGGCCGGGATCGATGAGGTGAGGCTTTATGCATCGGCCCTGGGGATATATCGTCTTTTTATCAACGGAGAGGAAATCAGCGGGGAATATTTTTCGCCCGGGCAGTCATTGTATGATACGGAAGTTTATTACAGAACCTATGATGTGACGGAATATGTGCGGGAGGGGGAAAATGTAATCGGCGCCGTTCTCGGGCATGGGCGGTATGACAGGGCAAAGTCGGATTGGGGGGACGAACTTGCTTTTTGCGCAAAACTGGCCATTGTTTATGAAGACGGCAGTACACAGGAGATTGTAACGGACGGTTCCTGGGAAAGCTGCGGGGACGGGCCTATCCGTAATGACGATTTATTTTCGGGGGAATACTATGATGCGGATTATGCGCAGGAAGGATGGGCGGAGCCTGGTTTTGCCGCCGCGGGATGGCAGAGTGCGTCTCTGTATACAGGGGTAAACGCGGATGCGGTAAAGAGGGCGGCTATGTCGGAACCGGTAAAATGCGTGGAAGAAATTCCCCCGGTTTCGGTTTCCGAGCCTTTGCCGGGTGTTTATGTCTATGATTTCGGACAGAATTTCAATGGTGTATGCAGGATTACGGTGGAAGGCAGGAAAGGGCAGGCTGTCACTTTGCGGTTTGCGGAAACCCTGAATAAGGGCAATATGTCCTGTATGGATGACGAGGAAGGGACTGTCTGGACACAGAATCTGTATACGGCCGACAATATCGATTATTACATTCTGCGCGGAGAGGGGAGGGAAACTTATACGCCGTCTTTCGTCTGCAGAGGGTTCCGGTATGTGCAGGTGACGGGGGTGGAGGAGGCCATTCCGCCAGAGGACATATGTGGACTGGTGCTTTCCTCGGACAATAAAAGAACCGGGTGGTTTGAATGTTCCGATGAACGGGTGAACCGGCTGTATGACAGTATCTGCTGGTCACAGATCAGCAATTTCGTTGACATTCCCATGGACTGCCCGCAAAGGGACGAACGGCTCGGGTGGATGGGTGACGCGCAGGTATTTGCCAAAACAGCTTCCTACAATGCGGATATTTACAATTTTATGCGCAAAACAATAGATGCCCTGCGGGAAAGGCAGCATGAGAACGGCGCATATCCCGAGATTGCTTTTGGCGAAAGCCAGGAGGACGGCAGGAACGGGTGGAGCGATGCGGGCGTTATTCTTGTATGGGAAATGTATCAGCAGTATGGGGATATCGGGATTGTGGAAGAGAATTTTGATGCAATGTGCCGGTACATGGACTATCTGGTGGAAACTAGCGACGGCTATATACGCCACGGCGAATGGTACAGTGACCACAATGCGTTTTCCGGTTCCGATGCGGATTTATGCAATACGGCCCAATGCGCCTACGCGGCTTCCCTGCTGGCAAAGATGGCAGAGGCGGCGGGGGAGGAGGAAGCGGCGGAAAAGTATGCGGCCGTTTACGAAAATTACAGGAAAGCGTGGCAGGAAAAGTATATCCGGGAGGACGGTTCGGTTGGGAACTGGAGCCAGACGGAGTATGTGCTTGGGCTGGCATTCGGGCTGTACCCGGAAGAGTTAAGGCAGAAAGGGGCCGAGTATCTGTTAATGTCCGTGGACGCGGGAAATTACCATCCCATGACGGGCTATATTACAACGGGCTTCCTGCTTCCTGTGCTGTGCGAATACGGTTACGCGGAGGCGGCTTATAAGCTGCTGCTGCAGACCGGGTATCCGTCATGGCTGGACATGCTCTCCCACGGCGGGACGACGATCTTCGAGGGGTGGAGTACTTACTATACGGAAGAGGACGGGCTTGACAAAGTGAACGGTTCCTTGAACCATTATGCGCTTGGCTCTGTCGGCGCCTGGATGTATTCCGATATGCTTGGGATACGCCGGGATGAAAATAATCCGGGGTTTAAGCATTTTTATCTGGAACCCAGGACGGGGGGCGGGCTCAGTTATGCAAAAGGGCGTTATGAGAGTGTATATGGCACGATTTTAAGCGAATGGAGGATAGAGGGGGACGAGACAGTGTTCCATTTTGTAATCCCGGCCAATACTACGGCAACGGTTTTCCTGCCGGGGTGGGAGGAAGAAGCGGAACTGAAGGCGGGGGAATATGAATACCGGGTTTTTGCGGGGAATTGAGCCGGAGGTTTGCGGGACGGGATGCGAATCCGAAAAGGTATGTTTGGAGGAGGATGCGGGGGTATAAAATGCAAAAAATATATATTAGAAACAATGGACCAGTAAAGAATTTTGAGATGGAGGTTGAGAAATTCAATCTATTAATTGGAGAGCAGGCAACAGGAAAAAGTACTATTGCCAAAAGTGTTTATTATTTTAAAACTATTAAAACCCAAATTATTGATTATCTGACCCAAGTGTATGATTCCAATTCCTATAACAGTGTACCGCAGGAGAAAGTATGGTTTGATAAAGCTATTAAATCTGAACTGAAAAATATTTTTATTAAGTTGTTTGGATATAGCTGGGATTTAAATCCTGAATTCTATATGAAATATGATTATGCCGAAGACGTCTGGATACAGGTACAATTAAAAAGAGGGGATAAAAACAAGCAATATATAAGCGTAACCTATTCGCCGGAGTTGTTGAATTCAATTAAAAGGCTTCAACTGGAAATACGGGAGATGTATCATAGCAACGAGGGGGTAATTAAAACCAGTCTTTTGCTTACAAATGAAGAAAGAAAAAGAAATCATGAAACAATAGCCTGTAAAGTTAATGCGATTTTTTTTGATAATAAGGAAACTTATTATATTCCCGCGGGGAGAAGCCTCCTGACAGTAATGTCAAATAACCGTGCGATAATGAATAATGCAGGTAATCTGGATCTGATAACGGAAATGTTTATGATGCTGATTGATAATGTCCGCAATAGTTTTGGGAATGGCGTGCGGAAAGCACATCTTTTTTATCCTGTAGAAAAGAGACAGTTTGATATTAAAAACATTGCGGATTTTATTATAAACATTGAAAAAGGAGAGTATTTTTACAATGGAGGGAGAGAATTTCTAAAAATAGCAGAAGATACAGAACACCCGGTCGCAATTAATTTTGCATCATCAGGGCAACAGGAAATTTTGTGGCTTTTGAATTTTATGTATGTTTTAATGTTGCGGGAAGAAGATGCATTTCTGATCATTGAAGAACCGGAAGCGCATATTTATCCTTTGCTTCAGAAAAAAGTAATGGAGTTTATTGCTTTTTTTACCAATATGCAGGATAGCGGTGTTTTTATCACAACACATAGCCCTTATATTCTTACCGTTGCAAATAATTTATATTATGCAGGTGTATTAGCAGAAAGTGGGCAGGCTAAAGAAGTTTATAAAGTTTTGAATAAAAGTTATATAATAAAAAAAGGAGAACTTTCAGCGTATAAGCTGCTTGCAAATAATGTATCTGAAGAACGTCATTATATTAAATTGTTGGATGAAGAGGAAAAGGAAATAGAATCAGGTTTAATTGATGATGTGTCGATGCAGGTAAATGAGTTATATACGGCATTGTATGGTATTGAACTGGATAAAGAGTAGGAATTAAAATATGGCAAAAAACAAAGGGCAGAGGGAACCATTTATTACTAACTGGGTAGAGGGGCAAAAGTGTGTGATTGATGATACACAGCATCAGAGTAAAGCATTAGTGCCTATACAGATTGATGCAGGGAATTCAGTTGAAATTGTGCAGGTAGATGGCGGCTTAATTACAGGATTACCTGAAGGCGAGGTTATATGTGACAATCTGGTATATACAATAAAAGATAACAGTATGGGATTGAATATCACATGGATTATAGAACTGAAAGGGACGAAAAATCCTAAAGAAGCAAAACATTCCATAAAGCAGATTATAAGCAGTATACAATATTTTCAAGACCAAGCGGCATATCCACAAGCACTCAAATATGTTGATAACAGGGATTATGTATTTGCCGCCATTGCGGGAGCGCCTGATAAAACACTTCCAATAATGAATAATGCTGATATAAAAGTGCTTTGTCAAAAGTTGATGACGATTAGCGTTAAAAGAAAATGTGTGAAAGATATGTTTATGCTTTTTTGCTATATAAGACCTAATATTCAATGTAAAAAAGTAGAAATAAGGGGAAGCAAACCACCATATAATATTTATTGCTATAAAAACCGGGATGGGTACATACCGTATCCTTCCATGCTGATGCGGTTATTGGAAGGGAGATAAAAATATAAAAAGCCTGTTGGGTTTACGCAGGAGGAAGTGAAAATCTTTCCACCTGTGCGGTTGGCGCCCTGTCCCCTCCCGGTGGCCTCTGGCTGCGCTGGAGAAGGAAAATCCAACTGCAAAAATGAGATATTTCTAACGGTTTTTCCGGATAGATTTGCTGCCAGGCGGTGACTCTGCCAAAAACGGCAGCAAATCTATCCAGAAAAGCCGTAAGAAATCTCATCATTTTTTTGAATGGATTTTCCTTCTCCAGCGCAGCCAGAGGCCACCGGGAGGGGACAGGGCGCCAACCGCACAGGTGGAAAGATTTTCAATCTGACTGTGCTGATAACAGAAAATACGTAACCGGAAAAATTTGAATGGCAGTGGCATATTCAAATATGAGAAAGTTGGAACTGGACTGGAATAGGAGAAGAAAATGAATAACAAGATTCAGGAGAGGCTGGCGTCACTGCGCCATGCGATGGAAAAAGAGGGAATTGACTATTACATGATTCCCACTTCAGATTATCACAATTCAGAATATGTGAACGATTATTTTAAGGCAAGGGAATATTTTTCCGGTTTTACGGGTTCGAACGGGACACTGGTAGTCGGCAGGGAGATGGCAGGGCTGTGGACGGACGGACGATACTTTATCCAGGCGGAAAAAGAACTGGAAGGGACCGGGATTACCCTGTTCCGTATGCAGGAAGAAGGGGTGCCGGAAATTCCCGACTTTTTGCATGAAAATATGAAAAACGGGCAGATTTTAGGCTTTGACGGGCGGACGGTAAGCTGCCTGGAAGGCCGCAAATTGGAAGAAAAGCTCGGAATATCAAAGGACGGAGCACGGAAAAGCGGTATCACCATACGTTATGATTTGGATCTGGCCGGACGGATCTGGGAAGGAAGGCCCGGGATGCCCAGCCATCCGGTTTGGTTACTGCCGGAAGAAATAAGCGGCAGAAGCACTTTGGAGAAATTAAAAGAAGTGAGGGAAAAAATCGCGGAAGCAGGGGCGGAATATCTGCTTTTGAGCAAGCTGGATGATTTGATGTGGCTGCTGAATATCCGCGGAAATGACATAGAGTGCAATCCGGTGGCATTATCTTACGGTTTTATAACGCCCCGGGAAATGTACTTTTTCATACAACCGTCTGAAGTAACAAAGGAACTGGAGGAATACGCGGCCGCGAACCGGATTACCTTAAAATCTTATGATGAAATTATGGATTTTCTTGCGCAGTTCGATTACGCATCCGGCGGCGGGACGGGAAAAGCGCTGCTGGACGAAGGGAATATCAATTATGCCCTGTATAAAACCCTGTCCGGCCGGACGGAATGCGTCGGGGGGGATAACCCTACGGAACGTCTCAAAGCAATCAAAAACGGGACGGAACTGGCGAAAATGGAAGAGGTTTACCGGAAAGACAGCGCGGCAGTGGTGAAATTTATCTATTGGCTGAAGCACACGATCGGAAAGCGGGAGATTACGGAAGTGACGGCTGCGGAATATCTGGATAACCTGCGGCGGGAACTGGACGGTTTTGTAGAGCTTTCTTTTCCGACCATAAGCGCTTATAAGGAAAATGCGGCGATGATGCATTATGAAGCATCGGCCGGGAACTGCAAGGTACTGGCCCCGGAAGGATTATACCTTGTGGACTCCGGCGGCCAATATATGGGCGGGACCACAGATGTGACAAGGACAGTAGTGCTGGGTGAAATCAGCGATGAGATAAAAATGCACTTTACTTTAACGGTTGTGGGGATGCTGCAGCTTACCGATGCAAAATTCCTGTCCGGTTGTACCGGAAGGAACCTGGATATCCTGGCCAGGCAGCCGCTTTGGAATGTAGGGATTGACTATAAATGCGGCACCGGGCATGGAATCGGTTATATCCTTAATGTCCATGAGGGACCGCAGAATATCCGCTGGCGGATCCCGCCTGAAAAGAAGGAAGCCGTCCTGGAAGAGGGGATGATTGTCTCTAACGAACCGGGGGTATACCGGGAAGGAAGCCATGGTATCCGCATAGAGAATATCCTGGCAGTCCGAAGCGGGGAGAAAAACGGCGACGGCCAATTCCTGTATTTTGATACGCTGACTTACGTTCCCATTGACAGGGAGGCTATCGATATAAAATATATGCAGCCGGCGGATATAGAAAAGCTGAACCGCTATCATGCGGCGGTTTATGAAAAGACGGCGGAATATCTTACAAAAGAGGAACGGGAATGGCTGGCGGAGGTGACTGCGCCTTTATAAAAGCCGGGAAATGATAAGTGGAAAATTAATATTCAAAAAACCTTGACACGTCCTCCCCAAAATGTTAAAGTGTAGGAGTATGCCGCACAGGCAGGCTTAAGTGTATCTGTACAGGCAGATGCCGCCGACCCTGGCGAGTAGACAAACCAATAAAGTTTGTGATAGGAGGTGCAATATGTACGCAATTATTGCCACAGGTGGAAAACAGTATAAAGTTTCTGAAGGTGATGTCATTAAGGTGGAAAAGCTGGATGCAGAGCCGGGAACTGCTGTAACATTTGATCAGGTTGTCGCGATCAGTGACAATGGGCTTAAGGTTGCCGGTGATGTAGCTGGTTCAACGGTGTCCGCTACCGTAATGGAGCAGGGCAGGGGTAAGAAAATTATCGTATATAAGTATAAGAGGAAAACCGGATACCATAAGAAACAAGGCCACAGACAAGCATACACACAGGTTAAAATTGACAAAATAAATGCATAATAAGCATTGGATGAATATTTTAGCGGTTTGGTAGTGCTGGATATGACAACAGTTATTATTAGGAAAACAGTAGATGGATCCTATCAGGGTTTTACCTGCATGGGACATTCCGGATATGCCGGGAAAGGCAGTGATATCGTATGTGCTTCCGTGTCGGTACTGGTTATTAATGCGGTCAATTCGCTTGAGAAGCTGGCCGGTCAGAAAATGGAAGTGTCGGCAAATGATGATACAGGTTTTATCCATTGTCGTTTTTCGGCTCCGTTATCTTATGAAGGGAAACTTTTTATGGATTCCATGATACTGGGACTGTCAGAGATTGCAAAGCAATACGGCAGGAAATACTTGACACTTAACTACGAGGAGGTGTAAAACCATGTTAAATATGAACCTTCAATTTTTCGCCCACAAAAAAGGGGTTGGTTCCACAAAGAACGGCAGGGATTCCGAATCCAAAAGGCTTGGTGCGAAGAGGGCTGACGGACAATTCGTAAAAGCAGGAAACATTTTGTACAGACAGCGCGGGACTAAGATCCATCCCGGTGTCAACGTTGGAAGAGGCGGAGATGATACTTTATTCGCATTAGTGGACGGTGTACTTAGATTTGAAAGAAAAGGAAGAGATAAAAAACAAGCTTCCGTATATCCTGTCGAGAAATAGTACGAACGAATCGGGCTTCAAACATACTACGTGTTTGAAGCCTTTTTTGCCTGAGGTGAATGATATGTTTGCAGACAGAGCCAAAATATATGTTAAGAGCGGAAAGGGCGGCGACGGGCATGTTTCCTTCCGCCGTGAGAAATACGTACCTGCCGGCGGCCCGGACGGCGGTGACGGCGGGAATGGCGGCAGCGTCATATTTGAAGTGGATGAGGGGCTGAATACCCTTACCGATTTCCGGCATATACGCAAATATTGCGCCGGTAACGGGGAAAACGGGAATAAGAAGAACTGCAGAGGGAAAAACGGAGAAGATATTGTCCTGAAAGTGCCGCAGGGGACGGTAATCAAAGAAGCGGAGAGCGGGAAAGTAATTACCGATATGTCCGGGGATAACCGGCGCACTGTCCTGCTGAAAGGCGGCAGGGGCGGCAACGGGAACCAGCACTATGCGACCAGCACCATGCAGGCGCCCAAATATGCCCAGCCCGGACAGGAAGCGAAAGAAATGGAACTTTTGCTGGAGCTAAAGGTAATTGCCGACGTAGGGCTCGTTGGTTTTCCGAATGTCGGGAAATCGACATTTCTCGCCAGGGTGACAAATGCCAGGCCGAAGATTGCCAATTATCATTTCACAACATTGAATCCGAACCTGGGTGTTGTGGATTTGGAGGATGCCGGCGGTTTTGTCATAGCGGATATTCCCGGACTCATTGAGGGTGCTTCCGAAGGCATCGGCCTGGGGCATGAATTCCTGTGCCATATAGAGCGGACTAAAATAATTATCCATATCGTGGATGCCGCTTCTGTCGAAGGGAGGGATCCGGTAGCGGACATATATGCCATCCAGAAAGAATTAGAGGCTTATAATCCCGGGATTGCCGCACGCCCGCAAGTAATTGCCGCCAATAAAATGGACATGTTCCCCGATTCGGAAAAGGAATCGGAGACGATACGGCGTATCCGGGACGAGTTCGGGCCGAAAGGGATATCCGTCTATCCGATTTCCGCAGTCAGCGGCCAGGGAGTGCGGGAATTACTGTATGCGGTTAGTAACCTTCTGGCAGGGATGGATGAAAAAACAATCATTTTTGCCCAGGAATATTTTCCGGAATTTAAAGAGAGGGAAGAGGCGTTCACGGTTACTTATGACGCAGAAGAAAACGAATATATCGTGGAAGGCCCCCGCATTGAAAAAATGCTGGGCTATACCAATCTGGAATCTGAAAAGGGATTCACCTTTTTCCAGAAATTTTTAAAAGAAAACGGGATTTTGGAGAAACTGGAGGAACTCGGCATTCAGGAGGGAGACACAGTACGCATGTACGGGCTTTCTTTTGATTACTATAAATAGTGGACGGTATCGATGTAAAGAAATCCCGGAAAGGAAGAGTGAGTTATGACAAGCAAACAGAGAAGTTACCTGAAAAGCCTCGCCAGCAATCTGGAACCGATATTCCATATCGGCAAATCCAGCCTGACCCCGGAAGTTACGCAAGCCGTTTCCGAAGCCTTTAATACGCGGGAATTAGTCAAAGTGGCAGTGCTGAAAAACTGTATTGACGATCCGCATATGCTCGCGGAAGCGCTGGCAGGAAGGACACGTTCCCAGGTCGTACAGGTCATCGGGAAAAAAATCGTTTTATATAAAGAAAACAAGGATCATAAAAAAATCATCCTCCCCTGAAAACAGGGCAGTATTGGATAAATATAGATAAATATCGTATAGAGAAATGGAAAAAAATAAGAAAGAAACAGACCAAAAAACAGTTAACCAAAAGAATATTGCCGGCGGCAAAGAAGCAGGCAATACAGGAATCAATAAGAAGAAAAAGACCGGAATCATGGGCGGAACCTTCAATCCCATCCATATAGGGCATTTACTGCTTGCAGAGAGTGCCAGGGACAGTTTCGGGCTGGACGAAATCCTGTTTATCCCCAGCGGGCGTTCCTACATGAAACGAGAAGCAGAAGTCCTGGACAGACGTATACGCTTTGAAATGACAAAGCTTGCCATAGAAGACAATCCCGCCTTTTCCATATCAGACATTGAAATAAAACGGAGCGGAAATACGTACACCTGCGATACCCTTTTACTGTTAAAGGAGCAGCAGCCGGAGACGGAGTTTTATTTCATCGTCGGCGCGGATAACCTTTTTTCTATAGAGGCCTGGCGGAAGCCGGAATATATTTTCCGTACCTGTACCGTCCTTGCCGCCGTGCGGGATGACAAGGACAACGACAAACTGGCGGAACAGATTTCCTGCCTGGAGGAAAAATTCGGAGCCCATATCTTCCAGATCACTTTCAAAGAAATTGATATTTCCTCCACGGATATCCGCATGCGCCTGGCGGGAGGACAATCCATCCGGTACATGGTCCCGGATAAAGTAATATCTTACATCAAGAAACATCATCTATATGCGGAAATATAAACAGCATCTTCAAAAAAAAGCACCCAAAGGAATCACTGACCATGCTTTTGGGGCAGTTATTCCTTTGCCAGGGCGGC
>CANDKY010000023.1 GCA_947385425.1 uncultured Lachnospiraceae bacterium
GCAAATCTATCCGGAAAAACCGTTAGAAATATCTCATTTTTGCAGTTGGATTTTCTTCTCCTGCGCGGCCAGGGGCAGCCGGGAGGGGACAGGGCGCCAACCGTACAGGCGGAAACTTTTCGCCCCGCTTCTACTTCTCCGAATAATCAACAAAACTGATATTCAAATCCAAATCCCCGTCCGCACCCGCCAGCCTTCCTTCCTTTGAATACTGCCACATCTGGAACCGGTACGGATAATCCGGCACTTCCTCCTGTTGTGACAGCCAGATATCATAATCCGTCAGCTTGGTCAGATCCACCTGTTTGATCAGCCACTCCTTCGTCCCGTAAACCATCGGCTGATAACCCGCATTTCCCACCGTATCAAGAAAAGCCTTCGCCACTTCCGTCTTTTCCTCCCGGTTCAGCGATTCCACACGGGCCGTATCATTAGGCACATATTCCATATCAAAAGCCACCGGATAGGTAATCTGATAATTCTGCAGGTTCTGTATTACAAAATTCGCCTCTTCCACGGCCTCCTCCTCCGTGATTGCCTGCGAGTAAAAATATACACCCACATTCAGCCCGGCTTCCGTTGCCCTGGTGATATAGTCCGTAAACTTCTCATCCAGCATAATCTGCCCGCTGCCGTAACCCCTCATCCCCAGCCGCAGCATCACAAAAGAAACCCCCGACTCCTTCAAAACCGTAAAATCCACTTCCCCGTTATATTTGGACAGATCCGCCCCTGCATAAGAATACACATTGCCGTCCGCGTAATATGCCAATTCCTGCCGCGTTGTCAGCTTTGTAAAATCATACGTATTTTTTTCCAGGTAAGGATTTAACAATACCCACTCTTCCTCCCCATCGGCGAGCCTAACCAGCGTATGCTTGCCGTCCGTAGCCGGATCCTGTTTCTCCTTCTCTTCCTCCTCCCTGCTTTCCCTCTCGGCCTCCTCATCATACCTGGCATATTTATCCTTTGCCCCGTTGCCGTCCCGGCTCCCATCCGCCCCGTTTCCCGCGGCATTCCCGCCGCCTGCCCCCGTCTGGCTATCGGAACCCATATAGGACGGCGGTGTCTGCGGATACATATCCCAAAAATCCAGATCGGAAGCAACCAACCGTTTCTCCGCATAGAGACGTTCCACCTCCTCCAGAGATTTGGAACCGTTAAACCTCATAACTGTCCCTGCCGTTTCCGCCGAAGCCTCTCCCCCTGCCGTCCCGGCGCCCGCCGCAGTATTGGCGCCCTCTGCGCCCGACGCGTCCCCGCCGGCAACGCTCTCCCCCTGCGTCCCGCTTCCCGCTTCCTTTCCCTCATGCTCCAAAACAAGCACGGATTCCTTCTGCTGGTTCCTCAGTCTCTTCGCCTCATTCTCCTTATTCGTCCACACTACCACACCGAGAATCAGCAGCAGACAAAGGCTGACCCCTATCATCATATATTTCATTGATAACCTGGAATTACTGTATTCATACTCTCCTGGCAACCGCATACATACCTTACCTCCTGCTTCCGTTTCTGTCCCCGCCTCTATACCCGCGCTTTTTGCCGCCGGCAGACAATAATATCCCTTCCGGAACCTGCACGTCAATAATGCCTGCATATCTAAAATATACAGGCATCAGAACCTCAAGTCAATCCTTATTTTTTTCCACACCCGAAAACCGCTTTCCCACTTCCATTAGTCTGTCCCCCGCCTTTTCGCTTGCCGTGGCGGTTTCTTCTTGCCCGTGTAAACAGAGTAACGCCTTTACGCCCTGCCCCCGGAGCTTTGGTATACATGGACAATGTCATTAACTTAAGCTTTTCGGGGTGCTGCAAACCATATACCTCAATCCAGACCATTGAAAGACGCCGGCACTTAGGCACCGTATTTTGGTGCCTTAGTACCGTTGCGTCTGCCGTGAGCGGAAGCGCGTCTGGATGAGATATATGGTTTGTGGCACCACGGGAAGCTTAAGTTAATGACATTGATACATGAATCCTCCTTACATTTCCTCACAATAATATTTAAAATACAGCTCCCGCAGAGGCTGATAAGCCCCCCGGGGCATATGGATATGTTTCCCGTTATCAAGGCTTATCCCCTGTGCGTTCAGGCTGTCAATATGCTCCAGGTTTACAATATACGAAACCCCCACTTTCACAAACTCCAGATGATTCATCAGCATCCCGTAAATCTCTGTCATTGTCATACGCAGCACCGCATGGCTGCCGTCCGCCATATACAGGCACTGATACTTCCCCTGCGCCTCACAATACACAATACTTCCCAACGGCACCCGGCAGATCTTCCCATCAATCCGCAGCAGCAGATACTTTTTCTGAGCTTCCGAAATATGCCTCAAAACCCTGTCCAATATCGGAAAAAGCTCCTCCTCCAAAACCGGTTTCACCAGATATTGCACCGCGTCCACCCGGTAGGCATCCAAAGCGTGATCCTTAGAGCTGGTCAGGAAAATAATCCTGCTGTTATTTCCCAGAGTACGGAGTTCCCTCGCCACCTCAGTCCCCAGTTTTTCCGGCATATAAACATCAAGCAAAAGCAAATCCGGCCAGTAATTCTTTTCTTTCACTGCACGGAGCAGTCCATCCGCACTTTCAAAGCGTTCTATCTCAAAACCGCATACAGGATTTCTATTCCGATAAGCATTCAACATCTCTTCCGCCTTATCCAATTCGTCCGTCTCATCATCGCAGAGTGCTATCAGATACATGATACCGTTCCCATCCTTTTCACTATTTTTACCGCATTGCATAGGATATCATTTGTAAAAACTAAGGATCCGTCATGAAAAGTTATTCCATTACAGTCCCTGGAGCGCGTTTGAAAAATCATTCCCGCCATCCGCACGCCTTAATTCTTGAAACTATGGATCGGCGCCGGGATCCGTCCGCCCCTATTCACAAAAGCATCACAGGAAAAACGGTTTACCGGCATAATCGGTGCATAACCAAGCAAACCGCCGAATTCCACCGTCTCACCCACGCCTTTTCCGATCACCGGGATCAGCCTTACCGCCGTAGTCTTCTGGTTCACCATGCCGATCGCCATCTCATCCGCGATAATCCCCGCTATAGCGGAAGCCTTCGTATCGCCCGGAATGGCAATCATATCCAGACCTACCGAACATACACAGGTCATTGCCTCCAGCTTTTCCAGCGTCAGTGCCCCGGCCGCCACCGCATCGATCATCCCCTGATCCTCGCTGACCGGGATAAAAGCACCGCTCAAACCTCCCACATAAGAAGAAGCCATAACCCCGCCCTTCTTCACCTGATCATTCAAAAGTGCCAAAGCCGCCGTAGTCCCCGGCGCGCCCGCATATTCCAGGCCGATCTCGCACAGAATATCCGCCACACTGTCCCCGATTGCGGGCGTGGGGGCAAGGGACAGATCCACGATGCCAAAAGGCACACCCAGCCTTTTCGACGCCTCCTGGGCCACCAACTGCCCCACCCTCGTCACTTTAAAAGCCGTCTTCTTAATCGTCTCGCACAACACCTCAAAGTTCTCCCCGCGCACCTTACCAAGCGCCGTCTTCACCGCACCCGGCCCGCTGACCCCGACATTGATAATCCTGTCGCTCTCCGTCACCCCATGAAAAGCCCCTGCCATAAACGGATTGTCATCCGGCGCATTACAGAATACCACAAGCTTCGCACAGCCCAGGGAATCTTCGTCCTTCGTATACTCCGCCGTCCGCAGGATTATTTCCCCCATCAGCTTTACCGCGTCCATATTTATACCCGTCTTTGTGGAACCCAGATTCACCGAACTGCAGACCCGTTCCGTAGTAGAAAGCGCCAGCGGGATCGACTCTATCAACAGCTTATCCGCTTCCGTCATCCCCTTCGACACCAACGCGGAATAACCGCCGATAAAATTCACGCCAACCTCATGCGCCACATCATCCAGCGTCCTCGCCACCGACGCAAAATCCTCAGCGCTTTTACACGCCGGGCCGCCGACCAGCGCGGCAGGCGTTACAGAAATCCTCTTATTCACAATAGGGATCCCAAACTCCCTTGATATCTCATCCCCCGTTTTCACCAAATCCTTCGCCGCATCATAAATCTTACGGAAAATCTTCTCCCTCAGCCTCCCCAGATCCGAATCCACACAATCCAGCAGGCTGACCCCCAGCGTAATCGTCCTGACATCCAGATTTTCCTTTTCAATCATCTGATTGGTTTCCGCCACTTCAAAAATATTAATCATAAACAACCTCCGCCCGCCGCAACCCGGCAGTCCAAATCCATCCATGAAAAACCAAGAAGAATACTGCCCTCCGGCAGCACAAACCCGGCCATAAAAAACCTGGAATAACGCCGCCCTGCAGCAGCCCAAATCCATCCATGAAAACCTGGAAGAACGCCTCTTTCCCGGCGTTCTTCCGCGTGAAACGGATTTGCCCATGCAGCCTGCATGGCAAATCCTAGAAGTTCTTAAGTGGTGTACTTTACCACTTTAGAACTTCTTTTCACGCTAAATACGGTGCATCTTATCAAATATCTCTTCCTTCTGGCACTTGATAATGACCCCGATTTCATCCCCAAGCACATCCAGCTCATCCGCGATATCCCCGAAATGTTTCTCCGTCCGGTTCATATCCACAATCATCATCATATTAAAATACCCCTGCACAATCGTCTGCGAGATATCCAGAATATTAATTTGATTTTCCGCCAGATAAGTGCAAACCTTCGCAATAATACCAACGGTATCCTTCCCTACAACCGTAATAATTGTCCTCTTCATAAAATATCCCTTTCTTATTCCAGTACCGCGAGTACAAATACCGTACCCAATGCCATGGAAGAAAATCCGGCCCTTAATGCTGGTCCGTCTTTTCTTCCGGGCATGGTATCCGCACTTGCTGATTCCAGTACCGCGAGTACAGATACCGTACCCAATGCCACCCCTGCTGTTTCAGGCAATTTCTATCACTTCCGATACTTCGCTGCGGTTAGCCACGCGGATCGGGAAGTCACCCGCCTTGTACTCATTATCCGCCATGGCAATCTCCACCCTCACTGTCTCATAAGCCAGCTCGGGAAGATTATTATCCTTGCTCAAATGCCCCAGCACAATCGCCTGCATCCCGTCATGCAGAAGCCGGCTGAGAAGCTGCCCGGAAAGTTCATTGGAAAGATGCCCCCTGTCGCCCAGAATCCTCTTTTTCAAATAGTAAGGATATGGGCCCACCTGCAGCATTTTCACATCATGGTTAGCCTCAATCAGCAAAGCATTCATCCCTCTCAGGCATTCCACTGTATAGTCATTATAACAGCCAAGATCCGTCACAATCCCTACTTTCTTCTTTCCATGGATAATACGGTAGCCCACCGGTTCCGCCGCATCATGGGAAATCCTCATGGGATTCAGTACAAGATCTTTTACTATGATTTTCGTATCCGCCTGTATTTCCTGAAACAAATCCCCGTCAATATGCCCCAGCGAAGAAACATTCCGGATAGCATCCAGAGTCCCTTTCGTACCATAAATCGGCACACTGTATTTCCTTGCCATCACTCCCAGCCCGTTAATATGATCCGAATGTTCATGGGTAATGAAAATCCCGTCCAAATCCTCCGGCTTCACCCCCAGCTTCTTCAAACCTTCCTCCGTCTTTTTCCTGCCAATCCCCACATCAACCAAAATGTGGGTGGTATCCGAGCCAATATAGATACAGTTCCCGCTGCTCCCACTGGCTATACTGCACATACGCATAACTGATTCCTGTCCTTCCTCATATAAAGAACTGCCACGGAATAGCCTGTACCTTTGCTATCCAGTTATTTCATGGCAATTCCCGCCTGTTTTCTGCCCGTCCCGCAGCGCAAAACTACTGCTTCCAATATATTTCTATCGTATCCCCATTGCTCAGCGCTTCCATATACTGGGCCTTCCGGCCGTTTAAAAGTGTCACCACTGAAGTTCCATGCAGCTTTGACAAATCAAAGTCAATAAAATCAAACACATCCACAAACACATATGAAGGCTTGCCCGTCAAAACTACAGGCTTGCCGTTCACGGATACAGTCAAAGATACCGGCAGCTTCACCGGCTCCGGCCGTCCTGCCTTCCCTGCAAATCCACTTTCACCGTATGCGGAAACCAAGGCATTCCTGTCCTCCCCGTCCCACTCATCCGGTTCTTCCTCTGCCTGGCCGGCACCCCACACATCCGCACCCGGTTCCCCGGCTGCCATCCCGTCATCTTCCGCTGCCGGCATCCTGAATCCCGATGTTCCATACCCCGACGCTCCGGCTTCCGGTAATCCAATCTCCGATGTTCCTGAGCCGGATATCCCAGCTCCCGACGTTCCCGAACCGGACATCCCAGCCCCCGACGTTCCTGAACCGGACGTCCCAAATCCCGGCGCTCCTGAGCCGGACATCCCGTACCCCGCTTCTCCTGAACCGGGCATCCCGTATCCCGACATTCCTGTCCGCGGCATCCCGGCCTCTGCCGCTCCGGATTCCAGCATTCCCGCGCCTGCCATCCCGGACTCCGGCATCCCCGCTTCCGGCGCCCCCGGACTCCCGTTCCCGGATTCCGCTCCCCCCGGTGCCGAAACCTCCGCTTCCGGCGCCTTCATCGTCCACTCCACGGAAAAATTCTCATAAACATAAGTATCCATACCCGCCGGCCTGTTATTTACATAAACACGCAGATTCCTGTCCACCAGCACATCCATGAAATCCGCCACCTGCTTCACCGTATAGAAATTCAGCATCTCGATAACATCATTTTCCTTAATATCATAATACCGTGACTGGAGCTGCCCGTTTACCCGGGCAAACTTCGGCAGCTCCACCCGCTTCTCATTGATATTAACAGCAATCACGCCCCCAAATTCCGGCAGGCTGCCCAATTCCAACTCCGCCGCCTTCCCCACGGTAGAAGGCACCACCTTTATCGTATCCCCGTTATGAATAGGCGTATGGATATCCGCCTCCCGCCCATTGACAAGAATTTCAGCCGTTTCCCCCAGCTCCCCGCGCACAATGCGCGCCTTGCCGTCCACGGTAAAATTCAGTTCCTTCCCCCTGCGCGGGAACAGCCCCTCATTCGGAAACTCCGCCTGCATCGCCGCATCCACCACAGCGAGCATACTATTGTCAAACAGCTTCACCCTCTGCTCATTAAAAATAGCGAAAATAAAATTGTTACTCTGCTCATAATAACTCAGGCAAATACCTATAGGCGTTACTAACAGTGAATCCTTTACAATATTGTCCTCCAGGAACTCTACCGACTGCATCACTTCCTCCCCGCGCACAGCCACACGCTCCTTCTGTATTCCCAGCTCCCCGGCCAGCTTTTCGGTATAACCCGCCAGCTTCCCGCCGCCGCCTACGACAAAAACCGCGCTGACAGACTTCCCGCCGTTGAGCTCCTTCATCTTATCGGCAACCTGCACCGCCATAGACTGCAGGACCGGTTCCACCACCTCCAAAAGCTCCTCCCTCGAGATCGACTGTGACAGCCCCATAATATCCTTATACTCAATATTCTCACAATCCCCGGCGTCCCGCTTGATCTTCTCCGCCGTAACAAAATCCACCAGACAATGCCTTGCAATCGTTTCCGTCAAAGCATCCCCGGCCATAGGGATCATACCGAAAGCAATCACGCTTCCGTCCTTCGTAATGGAAATATCCGAAGTCCCCGCCCCGACATCCACCAACGCAATATTTAACATCCGATACATCTCCGGAATTGCCACCTGGATTGCCGCGATCGGCTCCAAAGTCATATTCGCCACCTGCAGCCCGGCCAGTTCCACCGCCTTGTACAGACCGTCCACCACATCATCCGGCAGAAACGTAGCAATCATATCCGCACCCATCACCCGCGCCTTATGCCCGTCCGGGTTCGACATAGGATAATGATTAATATAATAATGCACTACGGAATAACCGACACAATAGAACTTCATATCCGTATCATTCTCTGTCTGGAACATCTCATAAGCCTTCTCCACGCCCATAGTCGTCAGCTCATAAATATCCTCCTGCGTAACCTCCCTGTCACTGCCGTACTCATTTTCCACCGACACATTCACCGTACGCAGCACACGCCCGGCCGCCGCAATACAGACATCCGTAAGCGGCATCCCCACTGCCGCCTCCAGCTCCTCCTTCACCTGCCGGATAGTCGCCGCCACCTTATGGATATCATGAATCTGCCCGTCCAGCATAGCACGGGTTTCATGCTCCCTCACCCGCTGTGCCACCACATAGAAACGGTTATTACTCTTATACCCCACCGTCCCGACAATGCTGCGCGTCCCGATATCCAGCCCAAAAACCATTTGTCCCGATAGCTTCTTTCCCTCTGTCACAGATATTCCTCCAATTTCCCGTCAATCTGCCGATATGTATCCGCAAGACTGCCGCTGTTGTCAATCACGACCCCACAATGCCTCCGGTACTCCTCCTCCGAAAGCTGCCTTGCCAGAATCCCCGTTATCTTCTCATCACTATAAGAACGCGACACCCTCAGCCGCTCCCTGCGAAGTGCCTCCGGCGCATAAATATACCAAAGCTCATCGACGATATCCTCATACCCATCCTCAATCAAAAGCGCCGCCTCCAGAAAAAGGAAATCCAGCCGCCCATCCTGCCTCTCCTGCCTGATAACCCCGAGAATATACTCCTTCACCGCCGGATGAATCACCCTGTTAACCGCCTTTAGCACCTCTTCATCCGCAAAAATCCTCTCCGCCATCGCAGCCCTGTCAATCCGCCCGTCCGCCGCCAATACACCCTCACCAAGCATTTCAACCAAAGCCCCGTAACACCCCTGCCCCGGCTCCTTCACCCGATGCGCCACCTCATCCGCCAAAACCACCCTGCAGTTATACCGCTCCCTGACATAATCCAACACCCTGGACTTCCCACTCCCCACGCCCCCCGTAAACCCAATAATCCTCATAAAAACCCCCAATGCCAACCTCTAAGCATCCCGTGGCGCTGCAGACCATATATCTCATCCGGACGCGCTTTCGCTCACCGGCAGACACAACGGTACTAACACTACATTACATGTAGTGCAGCGCCAAAACACCACAAAACCCACACCACCCAAACCCAAAAAACACCGCCAAATAAATTCCCATACAAATGCCGCCCCGAGCGGCACCCCCAAAAACCCCCCGCAGCAACCTGGAAGAATGCCCTCTTTCCGGGCATTCTTCCGCGCGAAACGGATTTGCAATGCAATGCTATGCATTGTATTGCAAATCCCAGAAGTTCTTAGGCTGCGTACTTTGCAGCCTTAGAACTTCTTTTCGCGCTCCTATTTGGCCTCATACCAATTCCGTCCCACATGCATATCAATTTCCAGGCTGACCGCCAGGTCTGCCGCCGCCTTCATCTCCGTCTCCAATATCCGCGCCACCGCTTCAACCTCATCCCCGGCCGTCTCAATCAAAAGCTCATCATGCACCTGCAGGATCAGCCGGGACTTAAGCCCCTCCTCCCGCAGCCGTTTCCAGACCCTGATCATGGCAATCTTGATAATATCCGCCGCCGTCCCCTGGATCGGGGAATTCATCGCCACCCTCTCCCCGAAAGAACGCTGCATGAAATTACTGGAACCAAGCTCCGGTATCGGCCTCCTGCGCCCGAACATCGTCAGGACATAACCCTCCTTCTTCGCCTTTTCCACCTGCTTATCAAGAAAAGCCTTCACGCCCGGATAAGTAGCGAAATACTGCTCGATATACTCCGCCGCCTCTTTCTTTGATATACTCAAATCCTGGCTCAGCCCAAAAGAACTGATACCGTAAACAATGCCGAAATTTACCGCCTTCGCATTCCTCCGCTGCAGATCCGTCACCTCTTCAAACGGGGTATGGAACACCTTCGAAGCCGTAATCCGGTGGATATCCTCATCCATACGGTACGCCTCAATCAACTGCTCATCCCCCGACATATGGGCAAGCACCCGCAGCTCTATCTGCGAATAATCCGCATCGGTAAAGACAAACCCCTCTTTGGGCACAAACACCTTCCGGATCAGCCGCCCCAGTTCCATCCGCATCGGGATATTCTGTAAATTAGGCTCCGTAGAACTGATACGCCCCGTCGCGGTTATTGTCTGGTTGAAATTACTGTGTATCCTGCAATCCTCCCCGATATAAGCCGCCAGCCCCTCCGCATACGTAGACTTAAGCTTTGCCAGACCCCTGTACTCCAATATTTCCGCCACAATCGGATAGTCCGGCGCCAGTTTTTCCAGCACGTCAGCCGCCGTGGAATACCCCGTCTTCGTCTTCTTCCCGCCCGGGAGCTGCATCTTCCCAAATAAAATTTCCCCTAACTGCTTCGGAGAATTAATATTGAAATCCGAATCCGCCTTTTTGTGTATACTCTCCTCAAGCTCCGCAATCCTGCCGTTGAGCGCCTCCCCGTAAGCCTTCAGTTCATCCGGCTTAACCATCACGCCCTCCTGCTCCATATCATACAGCACACGGGAAAGCGGCATCTCTATTTCCTCCATCAGCCGCTGCATTCCGCCCTGCGCCAGCTTCTCCCGCAGGACCGGGGCCGCCGTCCACTCCACATAAACAAGGGAACAGGCATACCTGGCCAGCTCCTCCCCCTTTTCCTCCGCCGCATTCCGGAACGAACCCTTCCCAAAGAGCTGCGCCCTCCCCGGAACCATCAGCCCCAGATACTCATTGGCGATATCCTCCGGCGCATAATCGCTTTTCAGCGGGTTAAACAAATACGCCGCTATCAAAATATCGAACATTTTCCCCGTATCCGCCGTTTTCAGGTACCCGTACTTCTTCTTTATGTCAAAGGTCACAAGGCATACCCGGCCCGCCGCCTCAGCCAGCTTCCCGGCCATATACCCCTTTGTCAGAAATCCCCCTGCCTTAATAAAATAAACCTCTTTCTCCCCAAAGGCCAAAGCCAGCCCTACAAAATCCTCTTCTTTCCCGCTGTCCTCTATCACATCAAAAGCCACGGTATCTTCAGCCCCCGCCCCTGCCAGTTTCCCAAACACTTCCTCCGCCAGGGCAAAGTCCGCCACTTCCTTAAAACAATCGGAATAATCCTCCTTCCGGTCCGTTATTCCGTTCCCAAAACGGCCCAGCATATTTTTAAAGCCCAGCCGTTGAAACTGCTTATAAGCCTCCTCCGTGTAAAAATCCCCCACCTTTGCATCCTGATAATCAAAATCAAAATCCCCGTTTACCTCAATCGTCGCCAGCACCTTGCTCAAATCCGCCAGCTCCTTATTGGCAATCAGCGATTCCCGCACCGACTTCCTGCCCACCTCGTCCACATGGGCATAAAGATTGTCCAGCGAACCAAACTGCAGCATCAGTTCCGTGGCAGTTTTCTCCCCCACCTTCGGCACACCGGGGATATTATCCGCCGTATCCCCCATCAACGCTTTCAAATCAATAAACTGGATCGGATTCACCTTGTATTTCGCTTCCACATCCGCCGCATAATAATCCTCAACCTCAGTCCTTCCGCCCTTCGTCTTCGGTATCCGTATCTTAATACGCTCCGTAGCTATCTGCAGCAAATCGCGGTCGCCGGAAACAAGCGTCACCTCCAGCCCTTCCTTTTCCGACCTTTTGGCCAGAGTACCAAGAATATCGTCCGCTTCCAGCCCCGCTTTTTCCACCGTCTTAATCCCCATGGCCTGCAGCACTTCCCGTATAACCGGGACCTGCTCCCGCAATTCCTCCGGCATAGGCTTCCTCGTCCCCTTGTACTGCGCATATAGTTCATGGCGGAACGTAGGGGCATGCACATCAAATGCCACCGCCAGATACTGGGGGGATTCCTCCTCCAGAATTTTAAACATAATATTTAAGAAGCCATACACCGCATTGGTATGCAGCCCCTCCGCATTGCTCAAATCCGGCACCCCGTAAAACGCCCTGTTTAAGATACTGTGCCCGTCAATCAATACAATTTTTTCCATCTGTCCTGCCTTCCACATATTTTACATAAACCCAATCCGCCATTCCCCGGAAATTATACTGACGGCCGAAAAGACTGACCGCCAGTATAAAGTTATGCACACAGCCTCATAAGGAAATATGCCGCTTCGCGGCTGCGGCTGGCGCGATAACACAGGAACTTCAAAAAGGAGTACCGGTAACGCAAATAACACGCTCCGGATTACGTCACAAGCACCATGACAATAATAGCCGCAATCGTTATAATCGCCAGAATTTCCACCCCATATACAAGATAATGAAGCCATTGGTAAAATACCATCTTCCGTTCCACATCCGCCAACTGCCTGTCCAGTTCGCTTTTCAGGTCAAATGTCTTGCCGTCTTCCAGCCGTGCCATGCCCTCCTGCACAAGGAACTGTATACTGAGTTCCTCCTTACAGTCCTTACAGCAGGAAATATGCCCGAGGAAATTTTTCAGCTCCCGCCCGCTCAGCTCATCGTTCAGGAAATCCGACATCTTCTTATTCGCTTCTTTACAATCCATAGCATCTCCCCCGTAACCGGGCAGGTGAAAAGCCGCTCTCCTCCGCCCTTATTCCGAAAATACCTTGGCCAATTCAATAAAACACCCGTCAAGCACATTGACTTTTGCCACGTCCCTGCACCCGTAATCCTCACAGATACGGAAAAAACCGCTGCTATCCAACAAGAACACCTGTACCGACCTGTTCTCCGGATCCACAATCCAGTATTCCCGGACACCTGCCTGCTGATAAAGGTTCAGCTTCACAAGCCGGTCGTGCCGGAGGGATGAGGGAGAAAGGACTTCAACAACCATATCCGGCGCTCCCCTGCACCCATACTTATCCAGCTTGCCCCTGTCACATACCACGGAAATATCCGGCTCCACCACCGAATCCACCTCCTCCGGCCTTTCGCCGTCCTGCTCAAACAGCCGGACGGCGAAAGGGGCGGGATAGGCCCTGCACTGTTTTCCTTCCAGATAATTGCCAAGCTGCCGCCCGATTTCAAAACAAATCCCCTGATGGATTCTGGATGGTGTAGCCATCCTGTACGCCTCACCGTTGATGAGTTCGATACGCTCATCCCCCTCCAGCGAGAGGACATCCGCAAACGTATAACCGTTTTTTTGGGCTGGTAATGCCATCCTTCCATTCCTCCTTCCCAACTGCTGCCCGCCGCTGCCGCACATAATACCCTCCGTAATCTTCATCGCATTCCGGTTAACATTATAGCATGGACCCGGCTTTAATTCAACCAAACCATATCCTTTTTATGTCTGCCGATATCCCGGATTACAGTTCACTCCCAATGTCATTAACTTAAGTGGGTGTGGTTCACAGGCCGGAGCCTGTTTTGCTTTCGGAGGGGCATGTCCTGTCTTTTTGCATCGTTTTGGATGGGGTTTTACTAAACAGAAGATGACATGTTTTGGTACAGGCCGGGTCGGCTGTGAAGGGCATCCATGCCCGACACAGCCTAAAATGGCCATCCATGGCCATTTTCCCCTAGGTTTTCCGATCTTCTGTTAAGTAAAACCTCCATCCAAAACGATGCAAAAAGACAGGACATGCCCCTCCGAAAGCAAAGCAGGCTCCTGGTTTTTGGTTAACTTAAACTTTTGAGTTTTGCCGAAAACCTTAAGTTAATGACATTGGGAGTGAACTGTAACTATTCCGGAATGTTACTGCTGCCCCGTTTGGAATTCTATATTATGGTGAAGCAGGAAACGCCCGTCCCGCAAGGGTTCCGCCTCGATATCCACGTTGCAGCCTGTCATACCCAAATCCGCAAAAACCTGATCCATATACCCGGCGGAATAAGCATCGCTGTCATAGGCGTCATAACATTGCAGCCAGAGCCGTTCACTGTCCACCACATTCTGGAAGGAACAGGAGCCGCCGTTTGCTATAATCTGCCGATAACAGTCCGCATAATATGCCTTTATATCCTGCAGCACATCCTCCTCCTTAAACCCGGCATCCGCCAATGTCCTGGCATCGCTCCTGTAGCTCTCCTGCCCGGGCTGGCGCGGGCTGCTTTCCAGATTGGCATACCGTGTACCGTTACATGCCGGAAGGTTCACGGACAGGTCTTCCCTCCTGTGGTTTTCGTTAAATTCTTCATCCGTCTTATTAAAAAAGTCAAACGTATTCGGATCCGTATCGTCCCAGGTGGCGTCCGCATTATAATACTCGCCCCCTAACTGTACGATATTCCACGCATGCGCCTCCCCTGCATAACCGGTACAGTAATAACACGGAATCCCCAGTTCCATCATAAGATGCTGAAAAGAACGGGCATAACCGGCACATACGGTCTTGCCGTTTACCAGTCCGCTGTATGTACTCTGGTTTAACGGCGCCCTCAGGTCATATTGTATTCTGTCAAGCAGAGCATTGTGGATATATACCTCCACTTCATAATCCGTGTCCAGCCTTCTGGCGCCTGAAAGGATGGATTCCGCCTCTTCGCGGAACCTGGCTTTCGCCGAATCCAGATCATCGATAAGCTCGTTAAACTCCAGACTGATTTCCACACAGTTCCCCTTCCTGTCAAACTTTCCCCGGTAAGCGGAATCCAGCCAGAAAAGAGCCGGCTGATCATTGAAAACCGCCATAAATACATTCTTCAGTTCCTCCTGGGACACTTCCTCCACCGGGTTAAAAATGCGGTTTACCGCCTCCGTATTGGCATAAATCTGACGGTATACCGCTTTCTGCCTATCGTTTAGCATCGCATAATAAGGGTAAAATACCGGGTCAAAGTCCAGCCCTTCCCCTGTTTCCCCATAAGTATACTGCTCCCGCAGTTTTTCTGCCTCTTTGTCGTCTATCTGCTCGGTTTCCCCCTGTACCGGCACATAACCGCCCCTGCCTGCCACGGATTCCGGCGCCTTTGTCCCCGCCCGTCCTGCCGCCTCCTCCGTCCTGCCGCCTGCCCTGTTACCCTGTCCGGCAGGCGAAGAACCGCCGCCAAGCCCAAGCACTTCGTCGGAAGTCTTCCCCCCGCCGCCGTTTCCTTGCGCCGGTACGGCTCCTGCTCCTGCGCCCGGTGCGGAAGATGCTGCATCCACTGTCCCATCCGCCCCTGCCGCGCCCCCGGGCATCCCGCCGTTTTTTCCGTCTGCCGCTGTTCCGGCGCCCGTCACATTTCCTTCATTTACTGCGCCTGACCCGCTTCCTTCTTTTGCCGCGCCCGGCTCATTTCCTTCATTTACTGCACCCGGCCCGTTTCCTTCTTTTGCCGTGTCCGGCGCATCCGTCCCTACACCGTCCTGCCCTTCCTCCGCACCCGGCTTTCCCCTGTCCGCATACAACAATCCCGATACCTTATCCGCCAAATCCGGCTGGAAAGCACAGGCAATAATAAACAGACTGAGCAGCGACAATACTCCCAATATCCCATACAGTACCTTTTTCACAGGCAAAACCTCCCTTATCTTAAGAACAGTATGCAGGCCCTCCATTGTTGTGCCTGACCCCTTTTTCCCTTTTTGAACACAAAAAACTGCTTACAGATCCGATTATAAAATATTTACCTGCCGCCCGCAATACATAATTTAATGCATATTTCCTGTTGCACTGCCGCCTGGCCTCTGCTATAATATACTGCGGATCGCCGGAATTTGCAGTAACGCAATCCGAAAGGAACCTGGCTGGCTTTCTGCAGCCGGGGCATACTGTAAATTTAAAGAACTGTGCAGAAATAACTTGTGCAAGACAAGTAAATTGCATAAGTTATTTATACACAGTTCCTGACTGGTGCGCAGTATAAATACCGGTTATCAAGATTTTACATAGGAGCGTCGTATGGCAGTCAAAAAGCAGTTTCCAAAAAGCATATATTCCATATTGCTCATAACCGTGCTTCTTTTCGGAACATGCCTCGGGAATATCCAGACGGTTCTGGGGGCCGTTTATGCCCTATCGGCCTCTTTTGATGCGCCGAACAGGGAAAATGCGGCAATCCGGCCTGCAGGTGAAACCCTTCCTGTCCAGCATTTCCTGACCGACAGGAATGCCGGCAGCCGGAAAACAGCCATAGACGGCAAACGCTCCTCCCAGAAAACAATCCTGCGTCTTGGCAGGATTATTTCCTGTCTCCTTTTTTCCGGCAGGCAGGCAGATGCAGAACGATACATCTTTTCATACTTTACAGCCAACCGCTCCATCCCGGCGCGTTTGGCCCATATAGTCATTATCGGTTATATCCATCTAAAAGACGGGCAAAAATCCTGTATTTCTTTTTTACCTTAGAACTTACCCATTAATTATCACTGAAAGCTGCACAAGGCTTAGAAAAGAGGAAAAATGAATATAGGAATGTATCTTTTGATTTTCTTTGGGGGCGCTACAGGGCTGCTCTCTACTTTGTTTATCGTTGTTTCCCTGTTTTGGACTATTGGATATAAAATTTTCCGTAAAATAAAATACAAGGCTTCTCTTTATGATTAAGTCAGATTAAATTAATGCGCTCCCGAGCCTTGCAATTCCCGGGAGCGCATTTTCCTAACCTTTCAGCATTCCCACTTCCTCCTCCGTCAGCTCCCGGTATTCCCCCGGCAAAAGGGCCTCATCCAGCTTAAGCCCTCCCATAGACACCCTGCAAAGGGACACAACCCTGTTCCCCACTGCCTCCATCATACGCTTAACCTGATGGAACTTGCCTTCCGTGATGGTAAGATATATCCTCTTTTCCCCCAAAACCCTGACTCTTGCCGGAAGCGTCCTCCGTCCCCCGCCGATATCCACACCCTCTTCCAGCCGCCGCACATCCTCCCTGGATAAACCCTTCTCCAATTCCACATCATATGTCTTTTCCACATGCTTCCCCGGCGACAGCAGGCAGTGCGCCAGTTCCCCGTCATTCGTCATAAGGATCAGCCCCCGCGTATCCCTGTCCAGACGCCCTACCGGAAACAACTCCCCATACCCGGTATCCTTTAACAGTTCCGTCACCGTCCCATGCACATTGTCCCGGGTTGCAGATACCACACCGGGAGGCTTATTTAACATATAGTACACAAACCTGCGGTATTCCAGCATCTTCCCTTTATAAGCCACCCTGTCCTTCTTTTCATCCACTTTATATTCCGGCTTCGTTACGGTTTCTCCGTTCACCGTCACAGCACCCTGTTTCAGCTCTTTCTTTACCTGGCTCCTCGTCCCTATATTCATTTCACACAGAAATTTATCCAAACGCAGCATATTTTCCTTCCCCGCAGCACATTCTATTTTCTTATTTTCTTCATATAATTTAGAAATTTATGATTTATTATACTGCACACCAGTTCAATTTACAGTACCCGGCTGCGGACCGCCAGCCTGCACCTTTCAGGCTGCGTTACTGTAAATTCCGGCAGTCTGCAGTATATCATCCGGTGAGCGCATGAAAAATATAAAAACCTTTTTCCTGACCCTAATGTTCCTCATACTGACCGGCCTGCTCCTGGCCTTCCCGTTGGAAAGCCTTGCCTTCTCCCTGACCGGGCTGCAGCTCTGGTTCAACAAAATGATCCCCGCACTGCTTCCCTTTATGATTCTGTCCGGAATGATGGTGCGCCTTAACCTGACGGAATATTTTGCCCGCATCATAAGCCCTGTCCTTGCCCCGCTGCTGCATATCAGCCTGAACGGCATTTACGCCATCCTTATCGGCTTCCTCTGCGGCTTTCCCATGGGCGCCAAAACCATTGCGGAATTATACTCCTGCGGGAAACTGACCAGGCAGGAGGCTTCCTGCCTGCTCGCCTTCTGCAACAATATCGGGCCGGTTTATTTCATCAGCTTCGTACTTCCCACACTGGGGCTGCGGCGGAAAGCGCCCTATTTGTTTGGCATGTACGGACTGCCCCTGCTCTACGGCGCTTTTCTCAGATACACGGTATACCGCAGGAAAATCGCTGTCCCGCATCCCATACCGCGCACCGCCTGCCGCTTTGCCAAACCTCTTTTTGCGGGAAAACATTTTCCCGGAAAGTTGTCCGCCGCAGACCTTTCCGCCGGGCTCCCCCGCCCGGTATCCCTGCTGGATACTCTCGACGACGCCATCCTGTCCGGGCTCTACAGCATTTCCAAACTGGGCGGCTATATGATTTTATTTAACCTGCTGAACCTTGTCCCCCACATTTTCCTGCGGCCATTCCCTGTAGCGGGGACCGATTCCTCCAGCCTGCTGAACTGCCTGCTCGAAATCACCAGCGGCATCAGCCGCATAGGGGATGCCGCGCCGCTCCCCGTCCTTTTACTCCTGCCTTTTGGCGGATTTTCCTGCATCGCACAGACCTACAGCATGATAAAGGAAACCGATCTGTCCCTGCGGGGATATATCATCCATAAACTGGTTTTGACAATGCTTACAGCGGCATATTATGGGCTTTTCGCCCTATTTTCTCCTTCGTTTCTTCTTTGAGTTTCCGGAGGGAGCATGCCTTCCCCACCGCGAACCCGTAAGCAGGCGCGCAGTCACTACCAGTGCAAACAAGATACCGGCACAGACAAAAGATACCTGTAAGAAATACCATACCGACGGGCCGGATTTCCCCGCAGGGCCGGAAGCATCCCCACGGCCTCCCATGCCGCCTTCATAACCTCCGGCCATCCCTTCCCGGCCGCCTTCCGCCCCGGAATTACTGCCGCCTGTACCTTCCCGCCTTCCGCTGCCCTCCGCACCCGTTCCTCCTGCCGGGCCTGATCCAGCGCTTCCCGCTCCGCTCTTACCCGCCGTTCCCTCACCAGCCTGCCCGGCCTCTCCCGCCGCCCCGTTTCCTGCTCCAGCCTGCCCGGCCTCTCCCGCCGCCCCGGCTTCCGTTCCTGCGCCGCGGCTGCCCGCATTACTTTTTGCCGTCATATTTCCCGCTTCCAATACTTCCTCGTAACGCATGGACGGCAGGGCGACATGATTGCTTTCCGTTACTTTGTCATAACCATTATATACATTTACCACAGCTTCCGGAATCATATCGGAAGGCACCTTCATCACAAAGGTAAGACTGTCATTGCCGCGCGGCTCCCACCGCTGCAGATCCGAAAAAGTCTCCCCGCCGTCATAGCTGTAACTGTAATAGAGAATATAACTGTCATAATCCGCCGCAGTCACATTTATTGTCACTTCCCCCGTCCGGCCGTCCACATCACCCACCTCAATCATACAGACATCCGGTTCCGATGTGTCAGGCTTCACCGGCATGGCAGGTTCCGGTATTTCCACGTTTTTATAATTACTGTAATCCACTCCCAGCGATTCGGAACGCAGACCAAAATACTTTGCAGCCGCCGTAGCGTCCAATATACCGAACTGCTTTATTTTTTCCTCTGAATTATAAAAATCCTGATCGTTTGCCTGATCCAGGTGGCAATGCTCAATCAGCGCCGCCGGCACATCCTTTGCCGTAGCATGACGGAGAATCCCGTAATAATCCTCCCCCGCTTCATTCAGCCTTGTTTTAATCCCCCGGGAATAAAGCCCTTCCTGTTCCAGCAAATCCATCTCCACACTGGCAAAAGTATACCCTTTCTGATACTTATCCCCGAACGCCGAAACCCATACTTCCGCACCGAACTTATTATGCTCCTCCGACATATTGAAATGCAGGCAGAACAGAAAATCAGCATCCATTTGCCTGGCATACTCCGCCCTTTCTTCCAGAGACATATCCCTGTCGGTGTCATGGGTCAGATAAACCCGGATCCCCTCATATTTCTCAAGCTCCTCCTTCATGGCCTTTGCCACAGCCATCGTCATATTTTTTTCCGTATACCCTTCATACTCAGCGCCCAGGTTTTCCCCTCCATGGCCCGGGTCCAGCACGACTACTACCGTTTCTTCCGGTATGGCCTGTTCCGCCGCCATATCCATCTCCCCCGGCACAGCCGATCCTGCCTCCATATCCATCTCCCCCGGCACAGCCAATCCTTGTGCCATAACCGGAAACACGGATCCGACAAACAAAAGCATCTCTGCAGCCAGCATGGCAAAAAACACCCGCCTCTTTCCCGCAGGCAGGCTCTTCCGCAAAATTCCCCCTGTACAAGCGCTTCCCGCCGGACAATTCAAACCCTGATAACTGCAAAAATTGAAGATCCTATCAAAAATCATTCCCATACAATTTACCATAGACCACCTTTTTCCATAACAAAAACCGGCTCCCTTTTTCCGAAATCCTTTTCAGGCCCGAATATCCCGGCCTAAGAAAGAACCTTTTTCCAAGCGAAACCGGCCCCCTGCCTTAAAATCCTTTTTTATTTCTTCAAACTTCCACAAATAAAATCCCCGCATATAAAACTTTGGAACTGCCTCAGGCAATGCTTCAGGGCTCCTCAAACAGGATCCCGGAACCAGCTTCCTGCAAATGTTTCCCGCTATTTCAGCATATCCGTATTCAGTGCGCTGTTTCCCGCCCCGTCCCCTTCCAATAAATCCTCCACATCATGGGGATAGAGCTGCGCACGGTTCGCCCTGATTACTTCCGCATACCCGTTCAGATTATTGATAAAACTCTCATAATGGGTCGCCGTCATATTTATCGTCTGCGCAATCAGATTTTCCAGATTCGCCAGCATTTCATCCGTATACCGCACTGCCGCCGCACGCACATTGTTAGCCTCTATCGTCGCATTGTCCAATATCTCCTGCGCCTGGCGGCTTGCCAGAGTAACCACCTCGTTCGCCTGCGCATAGGCCTGCTGCATAATCTCATGTTCATTGATCAGTTCATTGGTATGTACAGTCGCCTCATTGATCAAAGCCTCCGCCTTAGTACGGGCGTCATTCAAAATCGCCTCTTTATTGCTGATGATCTTCTGGTAACGTTTGATCTCATCCGGCGTCTTCATCCGCAGTTCCCTAAGAAGCTCGTCTATCTCTTCCTTGTTCACCAATATCCTTGTATTGGACAACGGCTGATATTTACAACTGTCAATATATTCCTCAATCTCATCAATTAACTGCTCAATCCTACTGCTCATACCTGTCTCCCATGGCTGCCCCGGAAATCACCGGACAACATCATCTATGTCCATATTTTTTATATATCAAATCGGCTACAAAATCAGGGACGCACTTGGATACATCACCGTTAAAACATGCTATCTCCTTCACGCTGCTGGAACTTAAATAGGCATACTCCAGACTGGTAGTTAAGAACATGGTATCCAGTTCCCCGTCCGAAAGCTTACGGTTTGTCTGGGCAATCTGCAGCTCATATTCAAAGTCCGTGATCGCCCGCAGCCCCCTGATTGCCACATGCACATTCTTCCTTTTGGCATAATCTATCAATAAGCCGCTGAAGGAATCCACCTTCACATTCGGTATGTCCTTCGTCGCCTCTTCCAATATTTTAACACGTTCTTCCACAGAAAACAATGGAGTCTTTAAATGATTGTTCAGCACGCTTACCGTTAATTCGTCAAAAATATCCGCCGCCCGACGGATTACATCAAGATGCCCAAAAGTTACCGGATCAAAACTCCCCGGATAAATCGCAGATTTCATCGCCTGTCACCCCTGCTTCCTCAAAAATACATGTTTATTTGTCTTATAATTCTTTTCCCTCTCAATCCGGTATCCAAGCCTGCCTGCAAAAGAAAAATCATCGTCAAGGGCCGCCTCCGCCACAATCAACGTATCCTCTGTCACATAGGCCATTTTCCCCAACGCCTGCAGCACCCTTTCCTCATACCCCATCCCATAAGGCGGGTCCAGGAAAACAATATCCGCTTCCTTCTCCCGTATTGCATGCAATGCGCTTACCACATCCTGCCTCAGCAAAGTCGCCTGCCCCTCAAACCGGGTAAAATTCACATTTTCCTGAATACAGGCATATGCTTTTGCCCCGTTTTCCACAAAATAAGCGTGCCTCGCCCCCCGGCTCAATGCCTCAATCCCAATCTGCCCGCTCCCGCTGAACAAATCCAGAAAAATGCAATCCGCCAGGCAAGGCTGTAATATATTAAACAACGTTTCTTTAATCCTGTCCGCCGTGGGCCTTGTCTCCAAACCCTCCGGCGTTTTCAGGCGAAGGCTGCGCGCCGTCCCTGCTATCACTCTCATCCTGCTTTTTCCTTTCCTTTTCAGTTTATCTGTTATATCTGAACTTTTCCACAAAATTATTCCGTTTAAGAAGTTTTTTTGCCGTTTCCTTTTTTCCCTCTGGATAGTATACCATATCCGATGGCCGATTTCCATCAGTACAAAAAATCTTTAAAGATTTTTTGTACTGGCTGTATCCTTTACAGTTATGGTGAGATCAACAGATATGCAATATGAAACAGTTTGTGAGGAACTGAAAAAGTCCACCCAGGAACACATTGAAAATAAATCCTATTTCCGGTTGACAATCCATCCGGGATAGTATATAGTTATTATTGTATTAGTTAATTAATACAGCAATACTTAAAATAAAGGAGGGAGACGGTATGGACCACCATACGAAAAAAATGATTGCACCCATTATAATTGTCACAATCTTAGTCCTTTATTACGCAGGATTTTTTATACTCTGTATGTTCATCCCCATTCCTCTGGCATTGAAACTTTTGTTTGGGCTTGTGCCTCTGCTGTTAGCCGGCGTAAGCATATATGTTCTGATGGAACGCATTAAAGAGATAAGGAGCGGTGAAGAAGATGATCTTAGTCAATACTGATTACATTGCGGGAAAAAATTTTGAGATGCTTAGCCTTGTAAAGGGGAGCACCATACAATCAAAAAATATCGGCAAAGACATTACACAGGGTTTTAAAACCCTTGTAGGCGGCGAACTGGGCGCCTATACGGAAATGATGAACGAAGCCAGGGCTCTTGCTACCAAGAGGATGGTTGCAGAAGCAGAAAAACTTGGCGCGGATGCTATAGTAAATATCCGCTATGCCTCTGCCGCTGTGATGCAGGGTGCCGCCGAAGTAATGGCCTACGGGACTGCTGTAAAATTCGTATAAATCTGCTCTGCGGCAGTACAAATCCTGCCATACACCCTGGCTGAATGCCCTGTTTCCGGGCATTCAGCCAGGGTCTTATATCCGGCCCTACAATGGTTTTCCGGTCTTTCCTAAGCCTGACAGCAAATGGGGCAGGATAGACACGGCAAGGCCCGCTTTTTGATTTGAGATAATTCCGGATTGTTCCGGAAAGCTCCATGAGTATTGACTGATGGATTCTGGACGGCGCCGCCTGATTACAGATCAGCAAAGCAAATATGCTTTTCACCTTCCGCAAAAAAGGGCTAACCAAACCCTTTTCACGGCTTGATTAACCCTCAAAATAAAGACTTTTCTTAGAATTTTCCTTCCTTAGCAGCCATTTCGATCGAAACAGCCACAGCCACTGTCATACCAACCATCGGATTATTGCCAGCCCCAATCAGGCCCATCATTTCTACATGGGCGGGAACGGAAGAAGAACCCGCAAACTGTGCATCGGAATGCATACGTCCCATAGTATCCGTCATACCATAGGAAGCCGGCCCTGCCGCCATGTTATCCGGATGCAGTGTACGTCCTGTACCGCCGCCGGATGCTACGGAGAAATACTTCTTGCCCTGCTCGTTGCACTCCTTCTTATATGTACCTGCAACAGGATGCTGGAACCTGGTCGGGTTGGTAGAGTTACCGGTAATGGAAACGTCTACCCCTTCCTTATGCATAATGGCAACGCCTTCGCACACATCGTTTGCGCCATAGCAGTTAACTTTCGCACGCAGCCCTTCGGAATAAGATTTCCTGGACACTTCTTTTACGGTATTTGTATAAGGATCGTACTCTGTCTCTACGAAAGTAAATCCGTTGATTCTGGAAATAACCTGTGCGGCATCTTTTCCAAGACCGTTCAGGATAACCCTTAAAGGTTTCTGGCGGACTTTATTCGCTTTCTCTGCGATGCCGATTGCGCCCTCTGCCGCTGCAAAAGACTCATGACCTGCCAGGAAGCAGAAACACTCTGTCTCTTCCTCCAGAAGCATCTTGCCCAGATTACCATGGCCAAGGCCAACCTTACGTGTATCTGCTACAGAACCGGGGATACAGAAAGCCTGGAGACCTTCGCCGATTGCCGCCGCTGCGTCTGACGCTTTCCTGCAGTCTTTCTTAATTGCGATTGCCGCACCTACGATATAAGCCCAGCAGGCATTTTCAAAGCAGATGGGCTGGATGCCTTTCACCTGATCATATACATTCAGGCCCGCATCCTTTGTGATTTTCTCAGCTTCTTCGATAGAAGAGATTCCATAACTGTTCAATACGGAATTAATTTTATCAATTCTTCTTTCATATGATTCAAATAACGCCATCTTTTAAGTCCTCCTATTATTCTTCTCTCGGATCGATAATCTTAACGGCATCTGCCACACGGCCGTACTGGCCTTTTGCTTTTTCCCATGCAGTATTCGGATCATCGCCCTTTTTGATGAAATCTGTCATTTTGCCGAGGCTTACAAACTGATAACCAATGATCTGATCGTCAGCATCCAGTGCAATACCTGTTACATATCCTTCAGCCATTTCAAGATAACGGGGACCTTTCTTTAAAGTACCGTACATCGTACCAACCTGGCTTCTAAGTCCTTTCCCAAGGTCTTCAAGGCCTGCGCCGATCGGAAGTCCGTCTTCGGAGAATGCGCTCTGGCTTCTTCCGTATACGATCTGCAAGAACAGCTCTCTCATTGCAGTATTGATGGCATCGCATACAAGGTCTGTATTCAACGCTTCCATTACTGTCCTTCCAGGCAGGATCTCAGCCGCCATGGCTGCGGAGTGGGTCATACCCGAGCACCCGATGGTTTCCACCAATGCTTCCTGGATAATGCCTTCCTTCACATTCAATGTGAGCTTGCAGGCTCCCTGCTGCGGCGCACACCAGCCTATACCATGTGTTAAGCCGGAAATATCCTTTACTTCCTTTACCTTTACCCAGTTTGCTTCTTCCGGGATAGGCGCACAGCCGTGGTTCACGCCCTGTGCCACTGTACACATTTCTTCAACTTCCTTTGAATAAATCATGTGAAAACTCCTTTCAATATGTAACTTGTGAATATTTTATCATAATCGCATGTATATTTTCGCACATTTCTTACAAAAAATCCAGTACTTTTCTGCAAATATTATAATTTTTTATAAACGGCGGTTTTCACTCAGGAAATGCCCATGCCCCGCACGCATAGAATCATCAGTGATGAAAAATAGGGGTTCCTTACCTGCTCTCTCTGGGCACAATCTGCCCCTTCTCTTTATATATGCATCCTCCCGGCACATATCCCCTGACGGATGAAGTCGGATATACGCTGGCTTTCTTCCCGATTACCGTCCCGGGATTCAGCACGCTGTTGCACCCTATTTCCACTTCATCCCCTAACATGGCGCCGAATTTCTTAAGCCCCGTTGCTATCTGCCCCCCTTCTGCCTTCACTTCCACGAGGGTTTTATCGCTTTTCACATTGGATGTAATGGAACCCGCTCCCATATGCGCCCTGTAACCGAGTATGCTGTCGCCTACATAATTGTAATGGGGAACCTGCACTTTATTGAAAAGCACCACATTCTTTAACTCCGTGGAATTGCCTACTACCGCTCCCTTCCCTACAATGGCATTGCCTCTGATGAAAGCGCAGTGGCGTACTTCCGCCTCTTCATCTATAATCGCCGGCCCGTTGATGTATGCGCTCGGGAAAACTTTTGCACTCTTTGCCACCCATACATTTTCCCCTCTTTTCTCATATATGTCCTCCGGCAGGCTGTTCCCTAACTTTATTATAAATGCGCTGATGTCCGGCAGCACCTCCCATGGGTATTCCTTCCCCTCAAATAACTCCGCCGCTATCGTCTCCGACAAAGTATATAATGCCCTGATTTTCAACTGTTCCATCTTTTCCTCCTATTCCAGTTCCGCAAATGAAAGAACCGCGCCCTCTCCAGCAAAGGAAAACCTGCCCATAATGACGGTCAGCTTTTCCTTTGGGGCGCTGTTCTTCCATTTGCTGTTTTTATTCCAGTTCCGCAAACCATACACAACGCCCACCTCAGCAAAAGAAAATCTGCCCGTAATGCTGGTCAGCTTTTCTTTTGGGGTGTTGTCTATGGTTTGCTGTTTTTTATTCCAGTTTTTATTCCAGTTCTGCAAATGAAAGAACCGCGCCCCCCTTACTTCCTATAATTTTCTGCCGCGCGGTCAAATTGGCTGTATAGAAACGCCTGGTTGCCTAGCCGCTTGACAATATTCGTCCTTCTGGTTACAAAATCATCCAGCTTACGCATATATTCCTCTTCTGTAATACTCCCTTCCGCCACTAAAGTCAACCCCTTTTCCCAACTTGCGGTGAGCGCAGGGTTAAGGAGGGGTTTTATCGAACCGGCTACTACTTCATAGATCATTTCCCCCATCAGCGTCGGGGTGATGACCTGTGTCTTCTTGTTCAGCGCAAGGTATTGTATATTTACCAGTTTCTTTAATATTTCCGCCCTGGTGGCGGAGGTCCCGATGCCGCTGCCTTTTATCTGCGCCCGCAGCTCTTCGTCCTCGATAAACTGCCCCGCATTTTCCATTGTCAGTATCATCGTCCCGGAATTGTATCGCTTTGGCGGGGAAGTCTCTCCCTCCTTTATTTCCAGCCCCCTTAAAACAAGCCGCGTCCCCTTTTTCAGCCGCTGTACCATCGCAATGAATTCCGGATCCTTCGTATCGGCCGGGCCGTCTTCCGGCAGCTTCCCATCTTCCGTGTTCTCCTTTTCTTCCGTACCGCCCTTCCCATTATAATTATATGCATCGGGCCGGGCCTTACCTGCGTCTTTCTTTTTTCCGAAAGAAAACTCCGTCACTTTCAGATAGCCTTCCTCCTCCAGCACTTTGAAACCGGCAAAAAACTTCTCGTCTTTCATCGCAACTGTCAATGCAATCTTCCGGTATACCGCAGCCGGGTAAAAAATGCTCAGGAAACGCCTGACGATAATCTCATATACCTTCGCCGATGTGGGGTTCAGCCCGTTTAAGCTGTTCAAACCCTGCCCGGTAGGGATGATGGCATAGTGGTCAGTTATCTGTTTATCATTAACATATCTCGTTTTTGCTATATTTTTATAAAAACCGCCGGCCAGTATTTCGCCGGCAAAAACCGCCGCCTGCGCATATCCGCGCAAACCGCCGATATTTTTATGTATTTCTTTCGCAATAGCCGTGGAAAGCACTCTGGCATCGGTCCTGGGATATGTCGTCATTTTCTTTTCGTACAGCTCCTGCGCGATACGCAGTGTCTCATCCGGGCTGATTTTGAAGAATTTGGAGCAGTCATTCTGCAGTTCCGCCAGATTGTACAGAAGCGGGGGGTTTTTCGTCTCCTTCTTCCGCTCAACGGCCTCTACAACAGGGACTGCCTCCGGCGCTTCCTTCAAATGGCGGATCAGCTCCTCCGCCGTCTTTTTCTCTTTGAAACCATTTTCCTTATATAGAAACGGGGAATTAAAATATTTGGTGCCTTCCACAGCTTTCCATTCGCAGTCGAACGCTTTCTCCTCCGCCGACACGCCTGCCACTACACGGTAAAACGGCGTCTTCACAAAATCACGGATTTCCCGCTCCCGCCTTACCACCATCCCGAGCACACAGGTCATCACCCTGCCTACGGATACCACTGCCCGATCCGTATTCAAATAAGATTTTATCGAATTACCGTATTTTAATGTCAGCACCCGTGAAAAATTGATCCCCATCAGGTAATCTTCCTTCGCCCGAAGATACGCCGCCGCACAAAGGTTGTCATAATCGGATAAATCCTTCGCCTCCCGTATCCCGCGCAGGATTTCTTCCTCCGTCTGCGAATCTATCCAGACACGCCTTCGCTGCTTCCCCGTCACATGCGCCTGCTGTTCTACCAGGCGGTAAATATATTCCCCCTCCCTCCCGGAGTCCGTACAGACATAGATGGTTTCCACATCCGGCCTGTTTAACAGCCCGCTCACAATGTCAAACTGCTTTTTGACATTGTCAATCACCTCATATTTAAATTCCTCCGGAATAAATGGCAGCGTGGATAAAGACCACCGTTTATACTTCTCATCGTACACTTCCGGATAGCTCATCGTTACCAGATGGCCCACGCACCAGGTAACTACCGAATCCTCCGACTCCATATATCCGTCCCTGTTGCTCATATTCCGTTTCAATGCCTTAGCAAATTCCCTTGCCACACTGGGCTTTTCCGCAATATATAAATTTTTCTTCATCCATACTCCGTTTGCACAGTTCCTTATCTTCCCAATGCCGTCCCAAACCCACTTCCCCTTTTCCGGACTTTTCTACCATCCGATAGCTTTCAGATCCACCAAAGTTATGTTCCCCTTCCTCTCCGCCTCCCGCACAATACGATCCTCGAACAATTCCGCATACAGCCAGACATAATCCGCCCGGAAGCCTGCCTTCTGCGCCGCCTCCATCATTTCCCTGTATTCCCCGAAAGCCATTCCCATGCGGCTGGCCTGGCATAAAGCCAGCAAAGTATCGCCTCCCGCCTCCTGCACCACAACATCGATGCGCCCCTTTTTCCCCAGCCAGCTCCCGATGCGGTCTGCCCTCACCGGCAATTCCCCGCTCCTGCCGCACGCCTCTATATGCTGCATACAGATTTTCCGAAGGGAATCCTGCATATATCTGTCCCTGTCCGGCAAAATAAAAGTATTGTAAAACCGCTGCGCCGACATCCGGAACAGACGGTCTTCCCCAGTATACAGATACGTATAATAAAATTTCACATAACAATTACAGATACGGTATATCCCTTTTTTGGCCCCGTTCCCGGCGCCGTTCTTCTTCCCTGCCATATCCCCCGGTTCAAAGGAAAACACCTTTTCCACCCAGTTCATGCCAATCAGATTGTTTAAATATACACTGAGCTTTGCCCGCGAAAAACCGGTATGCCTGTATAAATCGTTCAGCTTTTCCATCCCCGCCGCCAATGCCGCCAGGATAGTGCTGTACACTGCCGGTTCCCGAAGTTCCTCAAAGGACAGATAATCCACCGCATGATGCAGCCTGCCTGCCTTCTCCAATATTTCCCGGCAGACATTTTCCCTCACGGAAACCTTTTCGTCAAAATATTCCCACCAGCCCGGCACGCCGCCCAGAATAGCATATACCTCCATACACTGCCTGGCGGAATACGCCGGAAAATAATTCCGCAAAGACGGAAATCCCAATTCCCTGACCTTATACACATCCGCAATGGCCCTGGCCGATTCCCCGATTTTGGAAACCATATCGTTTTCCACCCAACTTACGCTGGAACTGGTCAAAATAAGCAGCACGCCAAGGCCGCCATCCCCTTCCGGCTGCCTGGACAGTGAAAACAAAGCCCCGGCCACCGCCTCCCCCGCCCGGACCATACGCTGGAATTCCTCTACAATAATAATCCCCTTCTCACGCGGAACGGAATTTCCCCGGAGAACTTCCTTTTTCTCAAAGAAATTTCCCTCAAGGAATTTCCCCTCAGGAAATTCCCCTTCAAAAAACTTTCCCTCAGGAAATCCCTCCTCAGGAAATTCCCCTTCAAAAAACTTCCCCTCAACAAACTTCCCCTCAGGAAACTTCCCCTCGGGAAATTTCTCCCCATGTGGAAAAGAAACCCCCTGCGCAAATTCTTCCACACGCTCCCCGAGCTTTTTCAGCGCTGCCAGATGCTCTTTCTCAGAACAGGCCCTTGCCATATGGTAATGGCAGGGCCTTCCTCTCGTAAATTCACGGAGAATTGCTGTTTTTCCTATGGATTTTGGCCCGTAAAATATCAGGAGATGGCTCCCTTTCCTTCCATAGTATTCCTTCAGATAATCCAATTCCTCCGCCCGTCCTGTTAACATACACGCCTCCGCACTGCGGCTGATTCTTCTTTCCGGTATATCCCTGCATTTTCCGCAATCCCGCGCGGGGCACCTCTCCTCCGGCAGCGCCGCGCACCGCTAATTCTTCTTCCCGATATATCCCTGTGCCTTCAGCAGCTCCGCGCAGAGTACCGCCCCTCCCGCAGCGCCGCGCACCGTATTGTGGGACAGTCCTACGAACTTCCAGTCATACACCGTATCTTCCCTCAGGCGGCCTACGCTGATGCCCATTCCGTTTTCAAAATCCACATCCAGGGATACCTGCGGGCGGTTGTCTTCTTCCAAATACTGGATAAACTGTCCCGGCGCGCTTGGCAGCCCCAATTCCTGCGGCACCCCGCGGAAATTCACCAGTTTTTCCACTAACTGCTCTTTCCCGGCCTTCTTCCTGAATTTTACAAATACCGCCGCCGTATGGCCGTTCAAAACAGGTACGCGGATACACTGGCAGGTAATGACCGGCGACTGGGCGGGTACGATTACACCGTCCTTTATTTCCCCCCAGATACGCAGCGGCTCCTTCTCACTCTTTTCCTCCTCGCCGCCGATATAAGGAATAATATTCCCCTCCATCTCCGGCCAGTCTTTAAAAGTCTTTCCGGCCCCCGAAATAGCCTGGTAAGTAGTTGCCACCACCTCGTATGGCTCAAACTCCTTCCATGCCGTAAGGACCGGCGCATAACTCTGGATCGAGCAGTTCGGCTTCACGGCAATAAACCCTCTGGATGTCCCCAGCCTTTTGCGCTGGAAATCAATAACCTTCATATGCTCCGGGTTTATCTCCGGAACCACCATAGGCACATCAGGCGTCCATCTGTGGGCGCTGTTATTGGAAACGACAGGAGTCTCCGTTTTTGCATACTCCTCCTCGATTTTCTTAATTTCATCCTTTGTCATGTCCACCGCACTGAATACAAAATCAACCTCCGCAGCCACTTTCCCCACTTCGTTTACGTTCATCACCACGATATCTTTCACCGCTTCCGGCATCGGGCCCGCCATTTTCCACCTGTCCCCGACTGCCTCCGCATAGGTTTTGCCTGCCGAACGCGGGCTCGCCGCAATGGTCGTCACCTCGAACCACGGATGGTTCTCCAACAGGGCAATAAACCTCTGCCCTACCATACCTGTACCGCCTAAAATACCTACTCTTAATCTCTCGCCCATTTTTTCCACTCCTCGTTTTTATCTGAATTATATATATCCCTTCTGCTTTGCTATACTTCTTTCATGCTCAGCATGGAAACCACTTCCCTATATTTTTCTCATGCAGCCAGCTATGTTCCAAAAACTCCCTGTTCCTGCCTGTCACTTCCCTCATCGCTTCCGGCCCCGGCGCCCCAAAGGTCAGCCTTTTCTCCACACAGGCCTGTAAACTGACAGCGTCATAAATATCATTCTCGAAAACCGGGCTGATCCCTTTCAATTCCTCCAGGCTAAGCGCCTCGATACTTGTATTTTTTTCTATGCAGTAAAGCACCAGCCGTCCGATAATGCCATGGGCATCCCGGAACGGGACCCCCTTCCCGACCAGATAATCCGCCGCGTCCGTCGCGTTGGTAAAACCGTTCACCGCACTTTGGGCCATAACCTGCGTATGGAATTTCATAGTCTTTAACATACCGTCAAATAACGCAAGACAGCCTTTCACCGTATCAATGGCATCGAAAGTCAGTTCCTTATCCTCCTGCATATCCTTATTATATGCAAGGGGAAGCCCTTTCATTGTCGTCAGGATAGATACCAGCGCGCCGTATACCCTTCCCGTCTTCCCGCGTATCAGCTCCGCAATATCCGGGTTTTTCTTCTGGGGCATAATGCTGCTCCCGGTCGCATAAGCATCATCAATCTCCACAAAACGGTATTCGTTGGAATTCCACAGGATAATTTCCTCGCAAAAACGGCTCAGATGCATCATAACCGTAGATAACGCCGCCAGGAATTCAATCACATAATCCCTGTCCGCCACGGAATCCATACTGTTTGACGTAGGCCCCTCAAAACCAAGCAGCGAAGCCGTATATACCCTGTCTAACGGATAGGTTGTCCCGGCCAGGGCCCCCGCGCCGAGCGGACAGTAATTCATCCTGACATAAATATCCTTAAGCCTCAGGCTGTCACGTTTAAACATTTCAAAATAAGCGCCAATATGGTGCGCCAGTGTCACAGGCTGCGCTTTCTGCAGATGGGTAAAACCCGGCATATAAGTTTCCAGATTATTTTCCATAATAGACAGCAGCGTATGCAGCAGGCTTTCCAGCCCTTCCGCCACATGCACCACCTCCGCCCGCGTGTAAAGCTTCATATCCAAAGCAACCTGATCGTTACGGCTCCTGCCCGTATGCAGCTTCTTCCCCGCCTCACCGATCCTTTGAATGAGGTTCGCTTCCACAAAACTGTGGATATCCTCATACTTCTCCGTTATTTCCAGCGTCCCGGCCTTCACATCCTCCCGGATGCCTGTCAGCCCCTTCACGATCTGGTTCTTTTCCTCTTCCGTCAATATCCCCTGCTTTTCCAGCATCACCACATGAGCAATGCTCCCCTCTATATCCTCCTCAAAAAATCTCCGGTCAAAATAAATGGACGCATTAAACTGATATACCAGCCGGTCTGTTTCCTTCGTAAAGCGCCCGCCCCAAAGCTGTGCCATGGCAGCCTCCTCCTGAATATTTTAAATTAAGATATTTCAAATTCCTCTTTATCCTGTCAATTCCCATTACTGTAGTATGTATTTTATCGATATTATCGGACATTAGCCTGCTTTTGATACTAACATATTCATAGAAGTTTTTCAACACGGAAATCATCCCTCACACCCTTTTTCCGCTTTTCATATAATAATGTAGAATGTTGGAACAAAAACCTGTTTCAACGCTTAAGAGATCCCCATGCCCCGCATATGCGGCATCACCAGTGACGGAAACAGGGGCAGGGAACCTTTTCATAGCAACAAAAAATCTGGACACGGGACATTCCGGACAGGAGGAATCTTATGGAACAAATAGAACAATCACTGTTAGAACTGAAAGACCTCTGTTATTCCTACCACAGCTTAGAGGGCGAAACGATTGCCTTATCCCATATATCTTTCCAAATAAAAAAAGGGGAATTTACAGCCATCGTAGGGCCTTCCGGATGCGGGAAATCCACCCTGCTCTCCCTCATTGCCGGGCTGGATACCCCGGAAAGCGGTGAAATTATTTTCCACAATACCGGACAGCCAGCCTCGCCGGAACAAAAACCCCGCATCGGATACATGCTCCAGCATGACCATCTGTTTGAATGGAGGACTATTTACAAAAACGTCATACTCGGGCTGGAAATCAACCATATGCTGACTCCGGAAAAACTGGAGCTTGTCACAAAACTCCTCAAAGACTATGATTTATACAAATTCAGGGACAAAAAGCCAAGCGAACTGTCCGGCGGCATGAAACAGCGCGCCGCCCTCATACGCACCCTTGTCATGGAACCGGATATCCTGCTTCTGGATGAGCCTTTCAGCGCGCTGGATTACCAGACCCGCCTGTCCGTCTCTTCCGATATCTGCAGCATCATACGTTCCACAGGCAAAACCGCCCTTCTGATCACCCATGACCTGTCCGAAGCCATCAGCCTTGCGGAACGCATCCTCGTGCTGAGCAGACGCCCGGCTACTGTCAAATGCGACATCCCCGTCCATTTAACACTGACGGACAATTCTCCCCTCGCCTCCAGGAATGCCCCCGAGTTCAAGGACTATTTCAACCTCTTATGGAAGGAGATTTCAGATGAAAATTACAGACAGCCTGAGCAATCAGGAAAAATATGAACATGCCTGCCTCCGGCACCGCCGCATGGTTTTTCTCGCCCGTATCCTCATCCTTGCGGGCTTCCTTATCCTCTGGGAAGGCTCCGTCCGGATGGGATACGTGGATTCCTTTTTCTTTAGCAGCCCCAGCCAGGTAGCGCTGTGCTTTATCGGCATGGTAAAAGACTTTACCTTCTTCACCAATACCGGCATCACCCTGCTGGAAACCCTCGCCAGTTTCCTCCTGGTCCTGCTCATCAGTATGTTGTCCGCCACCCTTCTGTGGCTCTCCCGCAAATGCTCCGAGATTCTGGAACCTTATCTGGTAGTTTTAAACAGCCTGCCAAAATCTGCCCTCGCCCCTCTCTTCATTGTATGGCTCGGAACCGGAATAAATACCATCATCGTAGCCGGAATCTCCGTAGCGGTCTTCGGCTCCGTCATAAACCTGTACACCGGCTTCCGGCAGGTGGATGAAGAAAAAATAAAACTGATCTATACACTCGGCGGCGGAAAACGGGATGCCTTTTTCAAAGTGGTCCTCCCCGGCTCCGTCCCTACTATTTTAAGCAATATGAAAGTCAACATCGGGCTCGCCCTCGTGGGCGTTATCATAGGGGAGTTCCTGGCGGCAAGAAGAGGGCTCGGATATCTGATTATCTACGGGTCGCAGGTATTCAGATGGTGGGCGGGAATGACAGGAATGGGTATCCGATTTCCATCCGCATCTATTCCGCCGCCCTTCCTATCTGCACCTTTTTCCCGCAAAAAGCAAACCCATACTTCCGTATACGTTCTTTGGAAAAGCCTTTTGCCACGAGGGATGCTTCATAATTTTGCCTGTCTATCTGGCAAAGCGCATCCTGCACCGTATCGGATAACTCCTTTTCATCCGTGTCCTGTACTTTGAATTCAAAAATATAGGCATTATCCGCCGTTTTCTTTGGCTCCAGCATTACATCATATCGCCCAAACGAGCAAAGCTCGTCTTTTCCGCTCTCCCGGTTCGAGGTAAGGGTATACCTGTCCGCCAGCTCCACCATCAGCCCGAGCACAAACCCATGGTAAAAACGCTCCGGCTCATCCCAGGACGGCGCTTTTCCTGTATCGAAGTAACTGAAAGTTTCCATGGCGACCCTGTTCATATACAATGTCATTAACTTAAGCTTCCCGGGGTGCCGCAGACCACATATCTCATCCGGACGCGCTTTCGCTCAGCGGCAGACGCAACGGCACTAGAGCGTGTTTGAAAAATCATTCCCACCATCTGTACGCCCCACTTTGCGCGATATTTGCACCAAATTCAGGTTACATAGCCCACTATGCGCCCTTCATTTGGCGCAAATCTCCCACAAATTGTGACGCACATCTGCCGGAAAGCATTTTTCAAACACGCTCTTAGGCGCCAAAACACGCCGCCTAAGTGCCGGCGTCTTTCGATGGTCCGGATCGAGATATATGGTCTGCAGCACCCCGAAAAGCTTAAGTTAATGACATTGATTCAGGGACAATCCCTTACTCCGCCTTAAGGCGCAGCCCATCACATATCCCTACCGGGACCTCATCCCCAAAAAGATACTCTTCCCCTGAATCCTTCTCAAAGGAGTAAACCATGATCCGCCGCTTCACCGGGTCTACAATCCAATATTCCCTGACACCGGCGGTACGGTATTTAAAAAGCTTTGTAAAATAATCCATCCGCCTGCTGCCTGGCGAAACGATTTCAACCACCCAGTCCGGGGCGCCGTTACACCCCTTATCCGTAATCTTATTTTCATCGCAAACCACGGATATATCCGGTTCTACGTAATTTTTTCCATCCTTATTTAAGAACACCGCAAAAGGCGCGGGGAAAACTCTGCACCGGCCGTTATTCTGCCTGATATAATCTGCTATCTGATAAAGTAAATCGGAAACAAGCATTTGATGTTTTGTATTAGGGGGAGCCATATAATAAATTTTCCCATCTATCAATTCGGCCCTTTCCCCATCCGGCAATGCGTAAATATCCTCAACTGTATAAATCCCCTCTTTCTTTAATACATCCACTGTTTATTCCTCCATTTTGGGATCCCTGTTCTGAAATGACCTTACACCTCTTTTTATAGCAGGCAATCCCATATTTATATATTGTCCTCATACCTTCGTCAAGCAATGCTTCCTCATAATTCCTGTCATCAATCTGTTTCAATGCCTCACGGCATCCGGCATCGAATGCCGCTTTCTCCGCATACTTAAATTCAATAATAATGCCAATTTCCTTATCCTCAACCTCCACACTGATATCACTATATCCCTCGCCGGACTCTGCATTTGACCTGACCTTCCAGCCATTCATTCCTGCAAACAGTCCCAACAAAACACCATGGTAAAAATTTTCTTTCCTTTCTTTCCGGACATTTGTGTCACGGATACTGATAGTCTTTCGCAAATAAGAAGCAAACCCTTTCTCTATAGCCTCCGTATCATTTTTCTCAAATGCCCTGCAGAAGTTCTCCAGCTTTACCATATCCTTTTTCGTCTCTGCCTCAAACCATTCCTGTATCTGCTCCACAAATATCCACCGGATTTCCCTGTTGGGAATCACCAGGCTTGTCAGGCCATCGCCGTCTTCTTCACACTGTGTCAGATAACCTGTTGTAAAAAGAATGCTCCACAGGTTATCCATCATAGAATCCAAATCCCTGTAAGTCAATTCCTGCCGGATTTTCTTTCTAATGCTTTTGCCGCTAATCAGCAGTTCCATCTCATCTCTGGCCGCCCCGTCCGCCTTTTCTATAAATTTTCTGATAATACTGTTGCTGCTTGTATTTACCCAGTAATTCTGCGGATGTACGGAAGGATCCATTTTCAATGCATGGCAATAATTCACCACATCCCACGGACAGTAAACCTCCAGTTTCCCAAAACGATATCCGTCATACCATTCCTTTACGGCAGCATATTTTCCCGTAAATCCGTAATACTCCAGCAATTCCATGACTTCCCTGTCCAAAAATCCAAAGAACTCGTTGTATTGTACATCTTTTACTGTATATACATTAAAATTATTAAAACCGGTAAATATACTTTCCTTTGAAATCCGCAGGCATCCTGTAAGAACCGCAAAATAAAGGCTGCTGTTTGTCTTAAGCGCCCGTCCGAACAAAATCCTGATAAAATCCACCATAGCATCATAATAGCCTGACTGATATGCCCTATCAAGCGGAACATCATATTCGTCAATGAGAATAATAGCCCGCTGCCCGTAATGCTTCTGCAGAAAACGTGACAGCATCAGAAGACAGTTTTCCATAAGGGTATCCGACATTGCAAACCCTCCCTTATCATCTGACGCGATAAGCGCCGTATACTGACGGCGCTCTGCCTCTGTCAGCCTTCCGCTGTCTGCAAGAAATGAAAATCTTTCCGCTTCCATGGCCAATGTAGAACACAGCCTTCTCTTTGCCGTATCAAAAGTATCGCCGGAGACATCTTTTAAACTAATTGAAATAACCGGAAACCTCCCCATATATTTTTTGCAGATTTCTTTTTCCTTTGAAATTTCCAACCCGTCAAAAAGCGCACTGTCACCATCCGCCTCAAAAAACTTTTTCAGCATACTCATCGTCAGAGTTTTCCCAAATCTCCTTGGACGTGTGAACAGATTTACATATGACATATTTTCCAAAAGTTCTTTTATCAGCCCTGTTTTATCAATATAATAAAACCTGTCTTTCCGGATCGTTTCAAAATCCTCAATCCCCACAGGAAGTTTTACCTTTCCATCCATATGCTGCCTCTTTCTAAAAAAATGCCGCAATCATCCGCCGCGGTTCCCGTCATAAGCTGCCTTCCATTAAACGATATCCATACCAATCTTACAACTGCTCCACTTTACACCCATGCTTTTTGGTCTTCTTGTTATATCCTATCCCAACCGCCAGGACCGGGCCTCCAAATTCCTTTTCCTCCCCAAGTTTCCCCTGAAAACGCAGGGCATATTTCTTCTCCTTAATCTGTTCTATCGCCTCTTCCGGCGTATGATCGACCTTTAATTCCAGAATGATGCCGGCATCCCTCTTATCCACCCTCGGATAAAAAATAAAATCCACATATCCGATTCCCGCTTTATCCTCCCTTTCCACACGGTAACGATCCCTGGCAGAAAGATAAATCAAATTCACAACAGAAGAAAGCTCCGCCTCACTGTTATAGGCAAACAACGGTGTCTCCGTATCATGTACGAATGCTAAAATCCCAGCCATTGTTTCCGTATCCCCGGACAAGGTTGCCTCCAGCATACGGTCAGACTCCCTGGCCAGCCTGTTTACATATCCCAGCGAAGTTTCCTTCCGGACCATATCGTCAAACCGATCCATCAACTCTTTATTCGGTATACTGACTTTCCCCTTCTCATAGCTTAAAAAACCATATACAACCATTGCGGAAAAAATCTCATTCTTTGTCTGCAAATTCATGGAAGTTGCCGCATATTCCTGTATATTTGCAGTTACCGCTTCCCCGGAAACCATATATGCGATATCTTCCTTTACCCCGTTCACATTCCTTTTAATGTAGTAAAAAATTTCATCATACGGACCGGAACCTGTCCAATAATCCGCCAGTTGATTATTGCTGAGGGCTGCCACAACCGAACGTGGATTATATACGCGTTCCCCGGACACCGTATGATATCCGTTATACCACTCCCGCAGCCCCTCCAAATCCACCTTAAAAGGTTTCTCCGTCTTCTGCAGATATTTCCCGTACAGACACACCACTTCTGCCTCCGTAAATCCGAAATAATTGCTGAAACGGTTTTGCACCGTCATGGAAAACTCCAAAAACATGTTTAGTTCCGAACCGCTTGAATATTTCGCAACAGGCAGAACCCCCGTCATATATGCAAGGGAAACATAAGGCTGATCCTTCAGCAAATCCTTCAGAAATAATAAATACGCCCTTTTATCCTCCTGTGTCACAAACGACATATGGAAAACCGCATCCCATTCATCCAGCACAAACAGAAAATGCTCCTTTTCCTTAAGATATATCCGCATCAAATCCTCTGAAACCGTACCCTTTTCCCGGAACCCGCAGCCTGGATAGGCATTATGCAAATCTTCCCTCAGCAATTCCTTAATATTAGCAATATAGTCCCTGTAGCTTACGCATTCATCATTATATTTACTGAAATCAATATGAATTACATTATGCTGGTTTCTATGCTTTACCACATCCGATTTTGCAATCGCCAACCGGCCAAAAAGCCCGGCGCTGTCCGTTCCCCTTGAAAAAAAGGCACTTATCATATTTGCCATGACTGTCTTTCCGAACCGCCTCGGACGTGTAATACAAATATGATTATTCCCCTGTTCCGCCAAAGGGCAAAGTTCCTCCAAAATTAATGTCTTATCCACAAAATACGGTTTCAATACCTCACTCCGATATATTTCATACGATTTTTCACTATTCAAATAAAACCCCATAGACTTCCCTGCCTGTCCGCTTTCCGCATTATACCCAATACCCCACACAAATATATACACTGCCCAGTCCGCAAAAATGTGTTCCAATTCCCCCGCCTCCGCCACACATACCGCAGCCCTAAACCCATTGATTATATTGTACCGTACGTATTGGCATGCGTCAACAATTTCACCCCAACCAACATACTGCCGCCCTGCGGCAGCTCAAACCCGCCATGAAAAACCTGGAAGAATGCCCTCTTTCTGGGCATTCTTCCGTGTGAAACGGATTTGCGATGCTACAGCATTGCAAATCCTAAAAGTTCTTAAGTGGTGTCTTTTACCACTTTAGAACTTTTTTTCACACTAACCACTCCCCTCTCCCATTCGGCGAGCTATATCGGATTTTCCCCTCCGCCTTCAGCTCCCGTATCCTCCTGTGTACCAGGGAAAGGTTCACCCCCATTTCCCCCGCAATTTCCCTGGCTGTAATTTTCGGCTTCCGCCCCATAAGTTCCAGCACGGTTTTCTTCTCCTCCTCTATCACGGCGCGGTGGGAAGACGCGCACGCCTGCGGAAGCCGTACCGCCGTCAGCTTACCCGCTCCGCTTCCGGCCGCGGAAGATATACCTTCACCCGCCACCCCCACCAATACCAGGGAATCCGGCAAACTATCAAAAAAAATTTCGAGACAGTCAGGAAATACCTCTATTTTTCGGATACCCCCAACCATATCCGCTATCTCAGCCTCTTCCACTATCCCTCCCTCCAATTTCATCCGGATGGATTCTATCCGCCTTTCAAGCGCTGCATTTGGCAGGACATCGCCTTCCAGCTCCTTTAACTGCCCTTGTATGTATTCGATCCTGTTTTGAAGATCCTGATTTTTGGCTTTAAACTCTTCATCCGAAATAACATTTTCCAACAGCTTTTCAAGAAGACGTTCCTTTTGGCCCGTTACCTTTTCCAGCGTTGTTTCCAGTTCCCCCTTCCTCACGGCCGCATGGCCATTCCCCAATGCCTTCCCCAAAACTGCCAGCGCCTTTCTTACACGGCCGGCTCTCTGCATTTCCAACCCATGGCACCTTTCCCTGGCAAACTGCTCCAATACGCCATAAAGCTTTTTCTCGTCCAGATGCACATTATCGCATCCTATACTATATCCCGCAATGTATCCCGCATCCTCCTGCTTCACCGCTTTCCTCCTCTGTTCCCTGCGGCGCCGGGGATCTTTCCGCCCGTTGTGCAGATAATTGCAGCACTTCCACTTTATTTCCTGCCCGTCCTTTTTCCGGGAAACGGTACGGTAAAACGGGCTGCCGCATAATCCGCAGAAAAGTTTTCCCGAAAGGCTGTATTTCCCCGGGCTGCTGCCCTTTCTATATGTTGCTCCCCGGTTCCCCTCCTGCCTCCTCCTGTCCAGTCCCTGATTTGCCTTTTCAAATAAATCCCCGTCCACAATTGCAGGGACTGCGTTTTCATGGATAATCCACTCTGACTGCGGGTTCTTAAACACCTGCCTGCTTTCAAAATCATAATGTTTCCGGTTCTGGATAACCGTACCTTTGTATATCGGGTTCCGGATAATATTCCGGATACCGGACGGGCCCAGCATTTTCCCATTCCGGTTACGGTATCCGTTCTGATAGAGAATTTCCGCACTGCAGTGCGTACCGTAACCACTTGCCGAAAGCCTGAAAATCATCCGTATCATTTCCGCTTCCCGTTCGTCCACTGCAACACTTTTGTCCGGCAGTTTCCGGAACCCGTAAGCCTGGTTTGTAAGTACGAAATTCCGCCCTTCCTTCTGCCTGTTCCGGTGGGCATTGTTTATTTTTTTGCTCAGCTCCCGGCTGTACTCTTCCGCCAGGATTGCTTTGATTCCAGTGACAAGCGCATCATCCGGAGTGTAAAATTTATGCTCCAGATACATATACAGCCGTTTCCTGTTTTTCTGCATCCGTTCCAGGAACAAATACCAGTCCTTCGTATTGCGCATCAGCCTATCCTGGCTTTTGATAACTATAACGTCAAATTTATCGCCCTCTAAATCCCGATACAGGCGGTTATATTCCTTCCTGCCTTTTCTTGTTGTACCGCTTTTAGCCTCCACATAAACATCCGCCAGCTCCCATCCCTGCTCCCGGACACAGTCTTTGGATTCCTGCACCTGTTTAAGCAGCGCATCTTTCTGCGATTCCTCTTCTGTGCTGCAGCGGTTATAAATCACTGCCCGCAGTTTCCCCATACCATATCCCCCCTTTCCTTATTCCTCCTCCCTTAACAGCTCCAAAATCCGTAGGTATTCCTCAGAGGTAATGTCTTTTTCCCGTCTTAAAATTCGGGAAATTTGCTCCATTATCCTTTTATCTTCCGCTGTCATTTTTTCGTTCCCGCTTTCTTTATTCTGAACTGCCATAGGCATTACCCTTTTCTTACATCCTATGCAAACATTAACTTATTCAGTCAATTTTAATTAATCCGCTGTACGCCCATGCGGCAAAGGGAGGAAAAAGGGAGCACCCTGCCGGATACTCCCTTTTTCTGCCGCATCATACCTCTTTCCCCTGCTCTTCAATGACACAGGAATGCTTTTTGCTTCCCTTATCATAGCTGATCCCAACCAACAGCATATTCCCCCGGTAATCCTTCAGGGCTTCCGGATACCGCCTCGCCTTAATCCGCGCCACTGCGCTTTCCGCAGTTTTATCATACTTCAGTTCTATGACCATCGCCGGTTTTCCCGAAAACTTCCGCGGCAGAAAAACGATATCCGCATACCCTTTTCCGGACGGCATTTCCCGGATCAGCGTATACTCGTTCACCGCACTATAATATGCCAGCGCAATCACACAACTGAGCGCATTCTCGTTATTATACTGCAATATGGATGTGTTTTCCCTATGCACCTTGTCCATGCTTTCCGCAACCAGCTTGGCATCCTTATCCCACGTTGCTTTTAACAGCCTGTCCGAATCCCGTATAGTCTGCACTACCGGCCCCCAGTCCGTGCCCTTCACCGCCCCTGCAAAAGCAGCGCGCACTTCTTCATTCGGCACATAAGCCTCCCCCGTATCCGCATCATATGCCAGATACCCCAGATGGATCAGCGCCGTCAGCACATCATCCCTGCTGTTAAAACTGGTCATGTCATTCTGGAACGTGCTGATATCTACCCGGCATCTTGCCCCGGTAAACATCTGCACCACCATATCCCGCAGCCCTTCAAAATTCATGCTGATATATTCCTTCAACGATTCATACGACACCGTATTGCTCCAATAATTGGCATATTCCCCGTCCAGCATGGCATTAACCACCGAATTGGGATTATAGACATGCTTTAACCGGCGGAAAGAATAGCCGTCATACCATCTGGCTGTCTCTTTAAAATCCATATGGTAAGCTTCACACAGTTCCCTGACCTCCTGCTGTGTAAAACCCATATATTCCGAAAACTGTTTGGGACTGGCCATGGTAAATTCCCTGAAATTGTTCAGGGCCGATTCGCTGTTATACCGCTTGACAGGCAGAATGCCTGTAAGATAGGCAAGCCCGATAAAATCTTTGGACTGTTCCCCTTTAAAAAGCCCCCGGAGCAGACGGATATAATCCTGCTGTGCGCCTATATCTGCCGCAGCCTCACGGAATATCGCATCCCACTCGTCAATAATGACTACGAATCTGGCTCCAACTGCATAATTGATTTTTGACAGGGCAAACGGCAGTCCGTGATCCTCTTTTGTGAGTATGCCCGGATAAATGGTTTTCAGCTCGTCCATCACACATTCCTGCATAAAAACAACCGTTTCCTCTGCACTCTTTTTCTGTACCAGCAAATATGCCATATCCAGATGGATCACGTCATATTGGTTCAGATACTTTTCAAAAGATGGCTTCCCGGCAATCTCCAGCCCTTCAAACAGTTCCCTGGAATCACAGCCCTTCCCATAATACGCCGCCAGCATCCCCGCCGTCATGGATTTCCCAAATCTTCGAGGCCTGCTGTTGCATATATACCGCTGCTCCGTCTCCAAAACTTCATTTGTATACTCTATCAATCCGGTTTTATCTACATAAATCCCGGATTTTCTTGCACTTGCAAAACTTCCGTTCCCACGGTTTACATATATTCCCATTCCTGCTGCCTTTCTTTTCGCTAGAGCGTGTTTGAAAAATGCTTTCCGACAGATGTGCGTCACAATTTTCCACCTGTGCGGTTGGCGCCCTGTCCCCTCCCGGTGGCTTTTGGCTGCGCTGGAGAAG
>CANDKY010000024.1 GCA_947385425.1 uncultured Lachnospiraceae bacterium
TTTCTCATAGTAGAATTTTTCATGTGCATCGCTGATAAAAATAATCGCTTTCTCTGCTCCTAACGCTGTACTACTCATACTTTCTTCCTCCATTCTTTGATGATTGACCATAACAAAAAAGGACACTTCTCTAAAATTTTCTTTTAGAAAAATGTCCTTGTTGGTACAAATATTAGAATGTATCCGCACAACGATAAACGTACATGGAAGTATTATTCCGTATTATTCGTTTAAAATTTGTTGCACTTTTGTTGCAGTAGCGTGACCGTAGGTGCTTCAAACCCGCATAAACACTGGCTTTATTTGTCGAGCGACTTCATCGTCGGGAACAACAAAACATCCCGAATAGCCGGTGCATCCGTCAGCAGCATCACCAGCCTGTCGATCCCATACCCAATCCCCCCGGTAGGCGGCATTCCAATCTCGAGCGCGTTCAGGAAATCTTCGTCCGTATGGTTCGCCTCTTCATCCCCTGCCGCAAAAGCCTCCTCCTGTGCCGCAAAACGCGCCCGCTGATCCATCGGATCATTCAATTCCGAATAGGCATTGCACATTTCCCGGCAGGTAATAAACAGTTCAAAACGCTCCACATACTCCGGATTATCCGGTTTGCGCTTCGTCAACGGTGAGATTTCCACCGGATGATCCATCACAAAAGTCGGCTGTACCAGATGCTCCTCCACGAACTCCTCGAAGAATAAATTCAGAATATCCCCTTTGGAATGGCGCTCCTCGTAATGCACACCCTTTTCATCTGCAACCCTCTTCGCCTCTTCCGTATCCTTAATTTGCCCGAAATCGACCCCTGCATACTCCTTTACCGCATCCACCATAGTAACCCTCTTAAACGGGCTTCCCAAATCAACCTCCACACCGCCGTAAGAGATAACCGTAGTGCCGCACACCTCCTGCGCCACGTGGCGGAACAGATTCTCCGTCAAATCCATCATCCCATAATAATCTGTATATGCCTGGTACAGTTCCATCAACGTAAATTCCGGATTATGCCTTGTATCCAGCCCTTCATTGCGGAATACACGCCCGATTTCATAAACACGCTCCAAACCGCCCACAATCAGCCTTTTTAAATACAGCTCCAGGGAAATACGCAGTTTTACATCCTCATCCAATGCATTAAAATGCGTCTCAAACGGCCTTGCCGCCGCCCCTCCTGCATTTGGCACCAGCATCGGCGTCTCAACCTCCAAAAAGCCCTGCCCGTCCAGGTAACGGCGGATAGAACTGATGATCCTTGAACGCTTTATAAACGTCTCCTTCACGTCCCCGTTCATGATAAGATCCGTATATCTCTGACGGTATCTGATATCCGTATTTACAAGCCCGTGATACTTCTCCGGAAGGATCTGGAGACTCTTGGAAAGAAGCGTCACTTCCGATGCATGGATAGAAATCTCACCGGTCTTCGTTTTAAACACTTCACCTTTGATTCCCACAATATCCCCTACATCATATTTCTTGAAATCCGCATAAGATTCCTCCCCGATACTGTCCCTCGCCACATAGGACTGGATATTGCCCTGTATGTCCTGCACATTGCAGAAAGATGCCTTCCCCATCACACGTTTTGACATCACACGCCCTGCCACCGATACCGACACGCCCTCTAAATCGTCAAACCCCTCTTTAATTTCAAGGCTGTGATGTGTCACATCATATTTCGTAATCCGGAAAGGATCCTTCCCTTTCTCCTGCAATGCTTCCAGCTTCTCTCTCCTGATTTTTAATAACTGATTGATATCCTGTTCCCGTGTATCCTGTGCGTTCTGTGCTTCTCCCACCGTTGACACTCCTTTTCTCTTCTCCTTATTTCCCACAGACTCCAAAAACATCTCCAAAAAATCATCCCGCCGCCTTACAACCCGGCCTGTAATCTTAATTACTTGACCGCTGAATCTGCAGCACCTTATACTGCAGCACCCCTACCTGTGTCTCCACATTTACGATATCCCCTATTTTTGCACCGATTAAAGCCTTGCCTACCGGTGATTCATTGGAAATCTTGCCTTTCAGGCTGTTTGCCTCTGTGGAACCCACAATTTTATATTCCAGTTCCTCACTGTATTCCATGTCCAGAATCTTCACCATACAGCCGATATTGATTTTATCCAGGTCTACTTCATCCTCGACTACAACTTCCGCGTTTTTCAGGATCTTTTCCAGTTCCTCAATTCTGGCTTCAATATCCCTCTGCTCATCCTTGGCCGCGTCATACTCCGCGTTCTCAGACAAATCGCCCTGTTCCCTTGCTTCCTTGATCTTCTGTGCTACTTCCTGCCTTTTTACCACTTTAAGCTCATGAAGCTCATCCTCATATTTTTTCAGCCCTTCATAAGTTAAAATATTCTTCTTCTCTTCCATTTTAAATATTCCCGCTCCTTTCACTGAACTATATCTCAAATTTTTATCCTGTTTTTATCGAAAATGCCGGAAGGATTTCCTCTGCGCATTATGACATTCCACATTAACTCTAGTATTGTACCCACTTTTCATAGCAGTGTCAAGAAATTTCACAACAGATAAATATTTCATATCCCGGCGGTGCTTAGCCAATAACTTCCGCTTTCCTTCCGCAGACCAGCAATCCACATACACTGTCCCTTCCGGAAATACAGGCCATGGGATACGGTAATCCTTTCTCCCGTCCAGAATCACAGTCCTGCCTTTCCTGCCTGAATCGCCATCCAAACGGGACGAACCGGACAGCGGCGTCCCGTATTCCGCATAAATGTATTCCGCAAACCCTTCATATGCCTGCAGTCTGTCCGTTACCACATTTACATGATTAATCCTTGGAAAATACGGCTCCAAAAGCCCCCGCAGCAGCTCCTGCTCTTCCTCCCATCCGATACAGCATAAGTACTCCATGCATGGAACTTGCCGCAAAAGATACGCAAGCAGGTACTCCGGCGGCATCCTTTCCTCCACTCCCACCATACCTGCCACCTCCGGCCGCAAATAATATTCCTCACAGGCCGCCCCATGAATCACCCCGTTTAGACAGGCAGTCAGCTTTTCTTCCTCCCAGTTCCGGTTTTTTATATAAAATTCCGGCACCGGACAACAAAGAATCTTCTCCCCTTCTCCGGTTCCGATTTCCACCAGCGGAATCCGCACTCTGCTAAAAAAATTCGCTTTAGCGCATATACCCGTCCCCAACCCGAAATAAAGCAGTTTTACCCTGCCAGACCCCATGCCTTCCCGTCTTCCCGTTTCCATATGCCTGCTCCCTCCCAGCCCGCTGTCTCCGGCATCATCGATACCTAAGGAACTGTCCCAAAATAGCTTTCCATATTTCTTGTCCTTTTCTTCGCTATCACCTCTGTAAAAATCACAGCCGTACGGCTAGTACTCCATCCGGCCAGAAATTAGATTTCCGCTCCGCCTGTTCCGCACCATTGCCGCGTTAAAATTTCTAGTCGATGCACCACATCGCCGTCGAAATTTTGCCTTGCACTGGCACGAACCATGCAAAGCGGAAATCTAATTTCTGGCCGGATGGAGCACTAGAGCGTGTTTGAAAAATCATTCCCACCGTCTGCACGCGGTATAACCGCTTCACCACTTTGCGCGATATTAAGACGAATTCGTCTTGACTAATTCGTCTTGACCATTTAGTCTGTCAAATTCAGGTTACATAGCCCTTAAGGAATCCACCATCCTGATACCCCCTTAGGGCAATGCCCACTATGGCCCTTCATTTGGCAAAGCATAATTGCTTTTAATCTCCCAAAAATGTCTTCCATACTTGTCCCTTTATTCCGAGCCGGAAAGCATTTTTCAAACACGCTCTAAAACAACATATGAAAACATACCCGCAATTATTCAAAAAAGACAATATCACTGCATCGGCCAAATTGTGCAGGCCAACGCGCATTCACTGCCCATGCAGTTCCCCAAGCACTTCCCTCAGCCCCTCCAGGCTTTCCAGCTCATTAATCCGCGCCCGAAGCCGTGCCGAATGCGGAAAACCTGCCGTATACCACGAAACATGTTTGCGCATCTCCCGGATCCCTGTATATTCTCCCTTATACTCCAGCAAAAGGGCTGCGTGGCGCAGCACCATTTCTTTCACTTCCTCCACCGCAGGACGCCCCGGCACTCTTCCGGTTTCCAGATACGATTTTACTTCCCGGAAGATCCACGGGTTTCCCCTGGCCGCACGCCCTATCATCACACCGTCGCATCCGGTTTCCTCCATTAACCGCCTGGCCGATTCCCCGTCCGTCACATCCCCATTGCCGATCACCGGAATTTTTACCGCCTGCTTCACCTGTGCGATAATATCCCAATCCGCCTTCCCGGTGTAAAACTGCTCCCGTGTCCTGCCATGCACTGCCACTGCCGCAGCCCCTGCGCTCTCCGCCGCCTTCGCCACTTCCACTGCATTCACATGCCCGTTGTCAAATCCCTTCCTGATTTTCACCGTAACAGGCTTTTGTACTGCCTTTACCGTCTTCCCGACAATCGCCTCCACCAACGCAGGATTTTTCATCAGCGCGGAACCCTCCCCATTGCCAACCACCTTGGGCACCGGGCAGCCCATATTGATATCCAATATGGAAAAGGGCCTCTCCTCAATCCGCTTTGCCATCTCACTGACAATATCCGGATCGGAGCCGAAAAGCTGCAGCGATACCGGATACTCCGCCGGATGGATTTGAAGAAGCATCCCCGTGTTTTTATTATTGTACATGATTGCTTTCGCGCTCACCATCTCCATACACAATAGCCCTGCCCCCTGCTCCATGCACAAAAGGCGGAACGGCAGATCCGTCACCCCTGCCATTGGGGCAAGCACCACATTATTTTCAAGTGCCACCCCGCCTATTTTCAATGATTTTAAAAAATGCCCCCGCATACCCTCTGTCTCACTTCTGGTTTTTTTCATATATAATCCGCAGCCCGTCCAAAGTCAGCGTACTGTTGTAAATCTGTATACTTTCCGCCTCCTCCGAAATCAGCCGCCCCAGCCCTCCGGTAGCCACCACTTTCAGATCCTTATAACCGCTTTCCTTCTTCACCTGGCTGACAATATACTCCGTCTGCCCGATCTGCCCGTATACAAGCCCCGCCTGCATACTGGAAACCGTCTCCTGCGCCAGTATCGTTTTCGGTTTCTTTATCTCCACCTCAGGCAGCCTTGCCGTTTCCCCCCAAAGCGCCTTTGCCGAAATGCGGATCCCCGGCGCAGTAATCCCCGCCGCAAAACAGCCGTCTTCCGTCACGAGATCATAAGTCGTCGCCGTACCGAAATCCAGCACCAACACCGGCCCGCCATACAATTCATACGCCGCCACGGCATCCACAATACGGTCTGACCCGATCTGCCGCGGATTCTCCGTCGTTATCTTCAGCCCGGTTTTCACCCCCGGCCCTACAATAATCGGCGGCGTATCCAAATATCTGGTCACAGCCCCGGTCAATGCATGCATTACATTAGGCACCACACTGGCAATAATCGTACCCTCCATCTCTTCTCTCGCCACTCCGTTGATATGAAGCAATTCCATAATGCTGATCCCGTACTCATCCGAAGTCCTGGGCTGTTTTGTTGTCATCCGGAAAGTTGTCACCAGCTCCTTCCCCTGATACACCCCGAAAGTCATATTTGTATTCCCGACATCTATTACCAATATCATCATCAAACCACCTGCCTCTGTTTTTCTGTATTTTCCCTGTTTTTCTCTTTCTTCCCTATTCCTCCGTCTCCATCTGCATATGCAAAACGAACACCTGGTAATAAAGCTGCAGTGCTTCAAACAGCTCCTGCCTTTTCCTGCGCACTTCCCCCACCATCAGGCCGCTGCTGATATCATCGTAGAGAAAATCATCCGGCGCAAAAGATGTTTCCATTACAATGCTTCCGTCCCCTTCATACACTATAGTAAAAATCCCCCCTACCTCTTCCGTAAAAAGTACGCAGATTATATGCAGTTCATCCTTCACAGACTGTGGGAGCCCGTCAAATTTTCTGTTAAAATAATATTTTTTTTCATAAGCATTCGCTCCGCAGAGAACGGTACGCCCATTTTCGTCCTTCCCCTCAAACATATCCATACAGCCCCCTTACCGATACTTCTCCTGCATACACCATCACTGTTTCACCCGCCTGATTTTCTACCAGAAGCTCTCCGGATGCATTGATCCCCCTTGCAATGCCTTCCCACTCCCCCTTAGGATCAAGAATGCGCACCTGGCTGTCCCGGTTGACCAGACAGGCATCATAATCCGCTACCATGGAACTCATGTCCAGATCCCGCGCGTATTTTTCATAATTCTGTTCAAATTTTTTCAGCACTGCCTGCAGCAGCGCCGCCCTCGCCGTCTTCTTCCCGCTTTCCAGGAAAAGAGAGGTGGCCGTTTCCCTTATCTCCTCCGGCATCACCTCCAGATTCACATTGATACCTACCCCGGTCACCACATGCTGGATATAATCCCTTTCCACTGACATCTCCGTCAGAATGCCGCATATCTTCTTTCCGTTCATTACCACATCATTCGGCCACTTAATCCCCGCCTCCAGGCTGCACTCCGCCCCTATTGCCTGTACAACGGAAAGCGCCATGGCCAGCGTCAGACCGGCCGCCTTATCCGGCGGGAATTCCGGACGCAGCAGAATGGTAAAATAAATATCCTTTCCCGCAGGCGATTCCCATGTACGCCCCCGCCTTCCCCGGCCGGCATTCTGCTTATCCGCCACCACTACCGTGCCGTGTGGAGCGCCTGCTTCTCCCAGGGATTTCGCATCCGCATTGGTAGATCCCGTCTCCTCATAAAAATATATTTCCTTCCCTGCCCAACGGTTGCGGATACGGCTTTTTAGTTCATTCAGGGAAAGCACATCCGGATTTTCCACCAGCATATACCCCCTGTTCCGCACCGCCTCTATGACATATCCTTCCTCCTGCAGTTGCTTCATCACTTTCCAGACAGCCGTCCTGGACACATGAAAATGATCGCAAAGCTCCTGGCCGGAGATATAATCCCCGCTTTCCCGCAGAAAAGTCAGAATCTCAGATTTCATAGCCATTCCCTTACTCCCGCTCCTTTGGCACCCCAAGAGTAGCCGCCATCACTGCCTTAATGGTATGCATACGGTTTTCCGCTTCCTCAAACACAATGGACGCCTCCGATTCAAATACCTCATCCGTAACCTCCATTTCCCCAATACCGAATTTTTCTTTTATCTCTTTCCCGATCTTCGTTTTCAGATCATGGAACGCGGGAAGACAATGCATAAATACCGCTTCCGGCTTCGCGTTTGCCATTGCCGCCGCATTTACCTGATAAGGCGACAGTTCACGGATTCTTTCTTCCCATACTTCATCCGGTTCCCCCATGGAAACCCATACATCCGTATAAACCACGTCCGCATCCCTTGTCCCTTCTTCCACATCTTCTGTCAGCAAAATGGAAGCGCCTGTCTGCGCGGCTATTTTCCCGCATTCCTCTACCAGGGAGCTATCAGGAAAATATTTTTTGCTTGTGCACGCCGCGAAATGCATCCCCATCTTCGCACAGGCTACCATCAGCGAATTTCCCATATTGTAACGGGCATCGCCCATGTAAGTCAGCTTTATCCCTTCCAGCCTGCCAAAATGTTCCCGGATTGTCAGCAAATCCGCCAGCATCTGCGTAGGATGGAATTCATTTGTCAGGCCGTTCCATACCGGGACAGGCGCATATCCTGCCAGCTCATCCACAATATCCTGCCCGAAACCGCGGTATTCAATCCCCTCGAACATCCCTCCCAGCACCCTTGCAGTGTCCGCAATGCTCTCCTTCTTCCCTATCTGCGAACCGGACGGATCCAGATAAGTGGTTCCCATTCCCAGATCATGCGCAGCCACTTCAAAAGCACACCTTGTCCTCGTGCTAGTCTTTTCGAAAATCAATGCCACATTCTTCCCCTTATGCCACTCGGTCAGAATCCCTTTCTTCTTCTTCTCCTTCAAATCCGCAGCCAGATCCAGCATATATGTAATCTCCTCCGGTGTAAAATCCAACAGCTTTAAAAAATCTCTTCCTTTTAAATCCATTTTAACCTCTTCTCCTCTATTCCAACTCTTCTATTCCAACTCTTTTATATCCAATTCCGCATATTCCGGCTTTGCGCATTCCTGCTTTCCGCCTGCACAGGCTCCTGCTTCTTTCCAGTTCCGCCTGCGCCATGCCATATCCGCAAAACAATCCCTGCCAATACCCACTTCAAAAGATATCGGAAAACCGGCAGAAGGAATCCTTTATTCCAACTGCCGGAACCTGTATTTCACTGCTGTACTGCCCTCTGCCCCATTATCCCATAATTTCCTTTACGGATGCTGCCAGCCCGGCCACTCCCTGTATCTCGGAAGGGATAATAATCTTTGTCGCCTTACCGTCCGCTGCCTTCTCAAAAGCTTCCAGGCTCTTAATCGTAAGTACGGACTGATCGGCCCCCGCTTCACGGATCATACGGATACCATCCGCCTTCGCCTGCTGCACCTTTAGAATCGCTTCCGCCTCACCTTCCGCCTCACGGATCATCTTCTCCTTCTGGGCTTCCGCACGCAGAATCGCCGACTGCTTCTCTGCCTCGGCTTCCAGAATCGCGGATTCCTTCTTACCTTCCGCTACAAGAACCGTAGACTTCTTCTCGCCTTCCGCACGCAGGATCGCTTCACGCCTTTCGCGCTCCGCTTTCATCTGTTTTTCCATGGCATCCTGGATCGCCGCCGGCGGGATGATATTCTTCAGTTCCACGCGGTTTACCTTAATTCCCCATGGATCCGTTGCAATATCCAGCGAAGCCCTCATCTTCGTATTGATAACCTCCCTGGAGGTAAGCGTCTGATCCAGTTCCATTTCACCGATAATATTCCTCAGCGTAGTCGCTGTCAGATTTTCAATTGCCATAATCGGGTTTTCCACACCGTACGCATACAGCTTCGGATCCGTAATCTGGAAAAATACCACCGTATCAATACGCATCGTTACATTATCCTTCGTGATAACAGGCTGCGGTGCAAAATCCACCACCTGCTCCTTCAGATTTACCCGCTTTGCCACCTTATCCAAAAAAGGCGTCTTGACATGAAGCCCCACCGACCATGTTCCCTGATATGCACCGAGGCGTTCCACAACGTAGGCATATGCCTGCGGTACAATCTTGATACATGACGCCAGGACCATTACAAAAATAACCAATATCGCTACTAATACCCATCCCATAACTACTCTCCCTCTTTTCTTTCCTCCACAATAAGTTTCACACCGTTAATTGCGACAATATCAACCACACTGCCCGTCGGAAGCTGCACGCCGTCCTCTGTTGTCCGCGCCGACCATTCCATGCCCCCTACCGTCACCTGCCCCGTACCCTGCAGGTTATTGATCTCGTTAACCACGATCGCCTGCTTCCCCACCAGGCTTTCCGCGTTCGTCCGGATCCTGTCCTTATTAAAATATTTGACAGCCACCGGCCTGGTAAAATAAAGAAGCACTAAGGAAACAGCCAGAAACAAAGCGATCTGCACCGGAACCGGCGCTCCGAATCCTGCCGCTATCACGGCTACCAGGGAACCTCCCGCAAACCATATCGTCGTAAGCCCCATAGTCGCTATCTCAGCCACAATAAACACAACCAAAGCAACCAGCCAGAAAATCGTATCATCCATATTTATACATACCCCCTTCCGTGCTTTTCCTGCGTTTACTATATCTTACTATATTTTATCCCCATATTCAATATGACATCCCGTATATTTTTCCATACATGCAAAAACCGCTATAGTTCACTCCCCCTTAGCGGCATATTTCCACTGCATGGGCTGTGCATAAAAAAACCTGCAGCCCTTTCCGCCACAGGTTTTTATACATATATCCCTTTTCCGTTTATCCTTCTTTTCCCTGCCATATCCACCTCAGAATACCCTCGGAGATACATTCAGCAGCGCAAAAGAATTTCTCTTCAGCATTTCCGCCGGCTCATCTTCATTACCCACATGGTTTAAAACAACCAGATTCTTCACGAAATAGTTTTCTAACATATTCTTCACATAATTTTTCATATCCATATACCTCTCTCTCTTTTTTTACCTTATCTGCTATCATTTTCATACTTATTCAATTTTTATTTCCGCACTTTTTTACCGCTTTTCCCTTAGAAGGCCCTCGGGGACACATTCAGCAGCGTATAGGAATTTCTTTTAAGCACCTCTGCAGAATTTTCTTCATTCCCGACATGCCCTAAGATAACCAGATTCCTTACAAAATAATTTTCTAACATATTCTTCATATAATTTTTCATAATCAGCACCTCTTTCTTCCTTTCGGATTATCGTTTATACTCTGGAAACCTTTCTTTTTGATTTCCCTGTGTTCTGTTTACATTATGGATAATACTCCATTATCGACACCATAACCAGATACTTTGTTGACTTCTTTTAAGTCAATATTGATATAAATTTAAATACAATAATAAGCCGGCCACAAGTGGCCGGCTTAAAACCGCAATTATCTCTTTCTTCTCATCCTTTACCGGAAATTACCAGAAAACATGATCCCGGATAACAGTACCCTCATGTGTCCCTGTACGCCTGAAGTGTGTTGCTCCGCCAATATTCGTTACTCCATTCAATGCTTCCCTGGCCGCTGTAAAACAACTGTCAGGAATACTGTTTCCATATGCCCTTGCCAGCCTTCCGTTCAGCGCCGGCGTAAACTGCCCCGAAGCATAGATAACACCGGAAATGGAATTCGGATAAGCGCCGCTTCTGACACGGTTCATAACAGTCGCGCCTACGGCAAGCTGCCCTTCATATCCCTGATTGCCGGCTTCGCAGAAAATCAATGCCGCCAACAGACGCGTATCATCTGCACCCGCTATTACCGCACCCTGATTTGCCGTCAGTTTCGCTTTTGCCCTTGCTTCCGCCTCCGCTTTCTCCCTTGCACGGATTACTTCCATTGTCTCACCGGTATCAATATGGAAATCCATATTCACGAATTCTGCAGAAACATAACCGATTTCCTCCCCGTAATCTACGCTGATCCACTCATCATTGATCACTTCGACCACGTCCAGTTCATCGTCCTGCGCAATCAATGCGTATACATCGGATTCCTTGTTCGGCTCCGTACGCACCCGCAGGGCATCCGTTTCTATCGTAACAATAAGGTTCCCGACCTCACCGGCAAGGCTTTCCGCCTCTTCATCAAATAAAAGATAATCATCCTTCGCCCAGCCGATCAGATTGCCGGATCTGATTTTCGTCCAGCCGTCTTTTCTCTCCAGAATCCTTCCGCCGCAGTCTTTGTAAAGCAGCCCTACCTTCTCCGAATCCTCACTGGCTTCCGCACGTACATTCAGTGCGTCCTGCACGTCTGCCATAACAAGATCCGATACCTTTTTCTCTTTATCCGCAGCAGCCTTCGTTCCGTTTCTTGTTCCGTTTTTCTCTGCCATGCCGCTCCCAAAGGAAGGATCCGGCATAAGTCCTCTCGCATATTCCTCATCGAATGTCGCTTCTACAACGTCAGATGTAAGAACCGTTGTCACTCCTACATTTAATGTATCGAGATACTCCTTGCTACTTGTGGTGTTATCATTTTCCGGCAAATCTACATTCCCCATTGCCGTCACTCCCACATTTAACGTATCAAGATACTCCTTGCTGCTCGTTGCATTATCCCTGGCTACAGCGGTCATACTCATAGCCATCAACAACACCAACCCTGAAAACAGGGCAGACAGCCTATGAAACAAACTTCTGTTCCTTGACATTTTCTTTACCTCCAAGTTCATATCCTGCTTTTTTACGGTTTTTCTCACCTGCACCCGCAGATAATACTTATTATATCCCCGTATTCTTCATTTGTTACAAAATTATTAATTTTGTTACACGTTTATAATACCAAATGAAATAGATATTGTCAAGTTTTTACTTGGATGTTAAGAAATATGATTCAATAAAAGATTACAGTTCACTCCCCGCCCTATGCGCGGCCCTGGCACCCATCTGATTTTTTTGCAGCTTATTTGAATGGGGTTTTACTAAACAGAAGAGGCAAGTTATCGGCAGAGTCCGGGTCGGCTGTGAAGGGCATCCATGCCCGGCACAGCCTAAAATGGCCATCCATGGCCATTTTCCCCTGAGTTTGCGAATCTTCTGTTAAGTAAAACCATCATTCAAAACGATGCTAAAAAATCAGATGGGTGCCAGGGCCGCGCATAGAGCGGGGAGTAAACTGTAACAATAAAACAGAATGTTACAACTTCCGGGACTTTTCCACGCAGGCCTCCAGGGCCTCCATTACTGCCGCCCTCATCCCACCTTTTTCCAGTGCCTTTACCCCTTCAATGGTCGTCCCGCCCGGCGAGCAGACCATATCCTTCAATGCCCCGGGATGCATTCCCGTCTCCAATACCATTTTTGCGCTCCCCAATACAGCCTGCGCCGCAAATTCATATGCCTGCCTCCTCGGCATGCCTGCCTGTACCGCCCCGTCTGCCATGGCCTCTATAAACAGGAATACAAATGCAGGCGAACTGCCGCCTACCGCCCCTGCCGCGTCCATCAGCCGTTCCGGGATAACAATCGCTTTTCCAAAACTTTCCATCAGTTTCAGGCAAAAAGCCTCGTCCTCCTTCGGCACTCCGGAATTGCAGCATATCGCCGTACACCCTTCCCCCACCAGCGCAGGCGTATTCGGCATACAACGGATAAGCTTTATCTTCCGGCCAAATTCCTTTTCGATCCATTCCATCGTTTTGCCTGCCGCAATACTGATCACAAGCTTATCTTCGTCTGCCGTCTCTTTTATTTCACTGATAACCTCCCGGAGAAAAACAGGCTTTACCGCAAGCACCAGCACATCGGCCCACTCTGCCGCCTGCCGGTTGTCCGCCGCAATCCTGATTCCATATTCCTTTTCTATTTTCCTCCTGGTTTCCTCTGTTTTAGCCGAACCAATGATCTCTTCCGCAGACGCTATACCCTGCTTCAGCATTCCCCCTATCATCGCTTTCGCCATATTCCCAAGCCCTATAAACCCTATCCTCATTTTCCTGCTTCCTCCCTTTTCCCGCCATTTCTGCCGCCCCAAGTTATTCATTTTAACTTTAAGCGCCTTTTCCCGGTGATCTGCTCCACCTTAAGGCAGAAAACATTCGTCCGCGGTATAACCGACTGATTAAACGGAAAATCCTCCTGATGATAATGCCCCATCAATATACACAGTGCCCTGTGCTTGTCATTTTCCGCAACCATCTCTATCCTGCCATACCCCGACACGCTTTCATAGTTCATCGTACAATTCCCTGTGGACTCCTCCGTTACCAGTTCGTGGCAGCAATCCATTTCGAAACCGGCCCGGTTGTCTTTCGCCATCAGCTCGTACTTCTTCCCCTCCAAAGCCCCATGGAAATACAGTAAGATCTGCCCTTCCTTTACCTCCATGCCGAAATTCAGCGGGATAATATACGGATAATCCCCGTCATGAAAAGCCAGCCTGCATACATCACACTTCTTTATTACTTCTATTATATCGCTTACCTCTTTTATTTCCCTGTCCTTACGCCTCATCTTATTCTCCTATTCCAGTTCCGTATTCGAGCATAAAATGCCCAAATACTGTTTCCAGTTCCGTTGCCGCGCATAAAGCGCTGCCGTTATCCCCTGCGCCGCTGTCCTGCTGCCTCGTAAACCAAAAGCGCCGTCGCCACCGCCGCGTTTAACGACTCCAGCTTTCCCGCCATGGGGATATGTATATAGTAATCCGCCATACCCGCCGTTTCCTCCGTCAGCCCGTTTCCTTCATTTCCTATCAGAAAAGCAGCCGGCTTCCGATAGTCGCATTCATCGTAGCATTTCTTCCCTTTTAAATGAGCCGCGTAAATTCCTATCCCCTTCCCACGCAGCCATCCCACTGTCCCGGAGATATCCGGTGTGTACAAAAACGGTACGCGGTAAATGGAGCCCATCGTGGCCCGTATCGCCTTCGGGTTATAAATATCTGCCGTATTATTACTCATGATAACCCCATTCACTCCGGCTCCCTCCCCGGTTCTCATTATCGTCCCCAGATTGCCCGGATCCTGCAGGTTCTCCAAAATCAGGAAAAGCGGTGTCCCGGCCCTTTCCGTCATTTCCTCCAAACTATACTGCATCTGCCTGGCCACACACAAAATCCCCTGCGGGGACTGGGTATCGGACATCTTCGCAAACACTTCCCCGGACACCACCTCATAGCCGCAGCGGCCCAGCTTACCCTGTATTTCCGCCACGCCTGTTTCCCCAATCTTTCCAAGGAAATCCTCCGATATATAAACTTCTTCCAAATCCCTTTCCGGCGCCTCGAGGAACATCTTTGTTCCTTCCACAATAAAAACCGACTCCTTCTTTCGCTGCGCCGGCTTTTTATTTAACTGCACCACCCTCTTTACCCTCTGGTTTGTCACACTGGTTATCATATTCTGCAACCTCTGATTCCTTTCCGCACGATCAGGAACTGCCCGGAAAAACTTATGCCAGTTATTCCGGACAGTTCCTGACTGTCATCTCATATCTTTCCTGATTGCAAGGCTGTTTTCCATAATTCCCTACATGGATAAAGCTTTACTTATCTCATACTGGTATTCGGAGATACTCTTCTTCATTGCCAGAGCCTCTTCAATATCAAAGTCCTGGAACTCCCCATGCTTGTAACCTACCACACGGTTCGTCTTGCCGCTGCAAAGCACATCCGCCGCATATGCGCCCATAATAGACGCATAGAACCGATCCTTACAGGTCGGATTGCCGCCGCGCTGCATGTACCCAAGGATCGTCGCCCTCGTCTCTATACCGGTTGCCGCCTCTATCCTTCTCGCCATGGATGTAGAATGCCCGATGCCTTCCGCATTGATAATAATATGATGCGTTTTGCCGCGTTTCCTGTTATTGATGATATTATTGATAATCGTCTGTTCATTAAAATCATATTTTTCCGGAAGGAGAATATCCTCCGCGCCGTTGGCGACGCCGCACCAAAGCGCAATGTACCCCGCATTCCTTCCCATTACCTCAATAATACTGCATCTCTCATGGGAGGATGATGTATCACGTACCTTATCAATCGCATCCATTGCCGTATTGATCGCCGTGTCAAACCCTATGGTATACTCCGTACAGGTAATATCCAGGTCAATCGTGCCCGGAATCCCTACCGTGTTGATCCCTTTTCTCGAAAGCGCCTGCGCCCCGCGGTAAGAACCGTCCCCTCCAATCACGACCAGGCCGTCAATCCCATATTTCCTGCATATTTCCGCGCCCTTCTCCTGGCCTTCCTCCGTCTTAAACTCCGTACACCGGGCCGTCCCCAATATCGTACCGCCCCTTTGGATGATGTCCGCAACGCTCCATCTCTCCAAATCGACAATTTCCTCATTCAAAAGCCCCTGATAGCCTTTCTTAATGCCCTTCACCTTCACGCCGTTGGCTATCGCTTTCCTCACTACCGCACGGATTGCGGCATTCATTCCCGGTGCATCCCCACCACTTGTCAATACACCTATTGTCCTCATCTCTTTTGCCATGACCACACCTCTTTATTCCCTAATCAAATTCAAATACCCTGCCGAACAGCGGCGCATCAGTATATTTTTATTCTACCTTTTTTGCCTGTGGTTTTCAATATTTTTTTCACGTTACTTTCACATTTCCTTCCCCATATAACGCTGCCAGCCTGTCCACCAATTCCCTGTCCGCTTTCACATTGCGGTTCGGCGGCAGATTTTTCAAAGCCCTTGGCTTTTCCACATAAATGCAAACGCTGTCCCTGCCGTCCGACTGCGCCAACTGTTCCAGGAGCGCGCTTTCCGCCGCCTCATAAGCCTCCTTGCTCGGGAACTTAATCCAGAGCTTCCTTCCGATATCCTCAAAATTCGTTATCTTTTCACATATCAGCTTCCCGTCTTTTTCCTCATCTACAGACACCCTCCCCTTGATAAATACTTTATTGTCCTCCACAAGAAGCGCCGAATTTTTCTCATAATCCTTCGGGAAAACGATAACCTCCACACTTCCAAGCAAATCTTCCACCTGCAGGAATGCCATAATTTTATCATTCTTCGTATACTTTATCTTTTTATCCGCGATAATGCCGCCAATGGTGGCGGACTGCCCGTCCCTTACAAGGGTTGCCCCGGTTTCCTCATCCAGCAGGAAATCCGCCGTCGTATTCGTCGTATTTTTCTTCCACAGATCCTCATACTCTTCCAGCGGGTGGCCGCTGATATATACGCCCAATACCTCTTTTTCAAAAGCAAGCAGCATTTCCTTGGAATATTCGCCGATATCCGGCATCTTTATCTCAAACTCTTCCTTCTGCTCTTCCGAAACCCAGTCAAAAAGGGAAATCTGCCCGGCCAGGTTATTCTTCTTATCCTGCTGTATCCTGTCCATAATCTGCACATATACACTCATGAACTGCTTCCGCGTACCGCCCAGCCCGTCCAGCGCCCCGGCCTTGATGAAATTTTCCACCGCCCGCTTATTAACCTCCTTGTCGGCAACCCGGGTGATAAAATCCTTCAGATTCTTATAAGCGCCGTGCGCATCCCTTTCCGTTACAATAGCATCAATAATCGGCCTCCCAATGCTCTTAATCGCCGTCAAAGCATAACGTATGCCTCCCTCCGTCACCGAGAAACCGGCCTCTCCTCCATTGATATCCGGCGGCAGGATGGCTATCCCCATACTGCGGCAGGTCATGATATACTCGGATACCTTGGCCGGGAAATCAATGACCGAGGTCAGCAGCGCCGCCATAAACTCCACCGGATAATAAAATTTTAGATAAGCAGTCTGGTAAGAAACGACGGCATAACACGCCGCATGGGACTTATTAAAAGCATATTTGGCAAAATCCATCATATCCGCATAAATCTGCCGCGCCGTATCCTCGCTAATCCCATTGGCAATACAGCCCGGAACCCCCTCCTCCGGATTCCCGTAAACGAAATTATCCCGTTCCTTCTCCATCACCGCCTGCTTTTTCTTACTCATGGCACGCCGCACCAGGTCACTGCGCCCCAACGTATAACCGCCCAGTTCCCGCACAATCTGCATTACCTGCTCCTGGTATACGATACAGCCGTAAGTGGGCGCCAGGATCGGTTCCAACTGCGGGCATGCATAGGTGATTTCCTCCCCGCTGTTCTTCCCCCTCACATACTTTGGGATAAAATCCATCGGCCCCGGGCGATACAGGGATATCCCCGCAATAATATCCTCCAGGCTCTGCGGCTTCAGCTCCTTCATGAAGTTTTTCATGCCGCCGCTTTCCAACTGGAACACCCCGTCCGTACGCCCCGTACCGATAGCTGCCAGGACCGCCCGGTCATTATAATCAATCCGTTCCATATCCAGACGGATTCCCTTATTCTTCTCCACAAAACGCACCGCATTCTGAATCACCGTAAGCGTACGCAGCCCAAGGAAATCCATTTTCAAAAGCCCCAGTTCCTCTATCGTCGTCATGGTAAACTGCGTGGTAATGGAACCGTCGCTCCCCCTGGACAGAGGGACAAATTCCTCCGCCGGCTTACTGCAGATTACGACTCCCGCCGCATGCATGGAAGCATTGCGCGGAAGGCCCTCCAGCCTGCGGCTCATATCAATCAGGCTCTTCACCTGCTCGTCCTGCTCGTAAAGCTTACGCAGCTCCGGGTTCACGGAAAGCGCCCGTTCAATGGTAATATTCAGCTCATTCGGCACCATCTTCGCAATGGAATCCACATAAGCATAAGGCAAATCCATGACCCGTCCCACATCCCGGATGACACCCTTTGCCGCCATCGTAAGGAAAGTCACAATCTGCACGACCTTATCCGAACCGTACTTTTGCCCCACATAATCAATAACCTCCTGCCGCCTTTCGAAGCAGAAGTCAATATCAATATCCGGCATGGAAACACGCTCCGGGTTCAGGAAACGCTCAAACAGCAGATTGTACCGTATCGGGTCAATATCCGTAATGCGCAGGCAATAAGAAACAATACTCCCTGCCGCGGAACCCCGCCCCGGCCCTACCATAATATCATTGCTTTTGGCAAAATTTATAAAATCCCAAACAATCAGAAAATAATCCACATACCCCATCGTGCGGATGACATTCAGCTCATAGTCCAGCCGCTCCCGCAGCCCCTCTGCCGTCATCCCCTCCGGAATCCTCTCCGTACCGGCTACCTGTGCGCCTGTCCCCGCTGCAGCTATAGCGCCGGCCTCTCCGTTTCCTGCACAGGCCATGCCTTCTGCCGTTATGCCTGCCACACCACTGCCTCCGGTACTGCCCGTACCGCCTGTCGGCATGCCTGACGCGGCACCATTTCCCACACTGCCTGCATTATCCGCCAACAGACCTGATGCAGCACTGTTCCCAACACTGCCTGCGCTGCCTTCCGGCAGGCCCGATGCGACGCTGCCCCCGATACTATCCGCTGGCAAGACCGACTCACCCCTGCTCCCGGTGCTGCCCGCACCTCCGGCAGCCATACCCGACATATCCACGCTGGCCATATCCTCCCCGGCCGATGCCGCAAACCGGACGCCATACCGCTCATACAGCCCGTCATAGCAAAGCTTATTCAAATATGTCCACGAATCATACCCCTCCGGCACTTCAAAATGAGGCAGCTTCGTCACGCCGAATTCGATCTCCACATGGCAGCGGTCGGCGATCCGCTGGGTATTCTCCACTGCCTCCCAGGCATAAGGGAACAGCCCCTTCATCTCCTCCTCGCTCTTCACATAATACTGCCCGCCCTCATAACGCATCCGGTCCTCATCCGCCAGCTTCTTTGCCGTCTGGATACAAAGCAGGATATCATGGGGCTTCTCATCCTCCGCATATGTATAATGGACATCGTTCGTCGCCACCAACGGGATATCCAATTCCTTGCTCATCTGCAGCAAAGCCGCGTTCACCGTCCTCTGCTCCGGTATCCCATGATCCTGCAGCTCCAGGAAATAATTCCCCTTTCCGAAACAGGACTCATACTTTCGCGCCGTCTTCTTTGCCTCATCCACCAGCCCCTTCACAATATACCGCTGCACTTCCCCCGCCAGACAGGCCGAAAGCGCGATAATCCCCTCATGGAATTCCTTCAGCACCTCCATATCCACCCGTGGCCTGTAATAAAACCCTTCCGTAAACCCACGGCTCACGATCTTCATCAGATTCGCATACCCCGTATTGTTCTCCGCCAGCAGCACCAGATGGTAATACCTGTCCTCCCCGCCATTTGGTTCCTTATCAAACCGGGAATTCGGCGCCACATAAACCTCACAGCCCATAATCGGATTAATCCCCGCCGCCTTCGCTTCCTTATAAAAATCGATCACCCCATACATAACCCCATGGTCCGTAATCGCCGCGCTGTCCATCCCCAGCTCCTTCACCCGCTTCACATATTCCTTTATCTTGTTAGCCCCATCCAATAAACTATACTCCGTATGCACATGCAAATGGGCAAACGCCATACCGCTACCTCCTATTCCGCTCCCATACCCAATGAAACAAACTACACCCCAACAGAACAAACAATCCGCCCACAATACCAGCCGGCAATTCTTCCGGCAGCTCCTCCATCCGGCAGCACTAGCCCCTGCCCTGCCAAACCGTAACCCCAGTCCCTATCTAATTATACAAATTTCAGATACACAAAACAACACCCATCCACAGCCAAGCCTCCCCCATCCATTCCATCTTCATGAAACTCCACACACACCGCTTCAGCAGTTCTTTTCACACTCCTATTCGACCGTCACCACCTTCGCAAGGTTCCGCGGCTTATCCACATCCAGCCCCTTATCCAGCGAAACATAATAAGCCAATAACTGCAGCGCCGCAGAAACCGGCATTACCATAAACTCATCCCGCATTACGGGCAGCTTAAACACACTGTCCCACGACGCATCCTTATCCAGCCGGTAACTCTCCTTCATAAACAATATTACTTCCGCCCCTCTGGACTGCACCTCCTTAACATTGGAAAATTCCTTGGACTGCACCTTATCCTGCGTAATCACCGCAATCACCGGCGTATCCTCCGTAATCAGCGCTATTGTCCCGTGCTTCAGTTCACCGGAAGCATATGCCTCCGAATGGATATAGGAGACCTCCTTTAACTTCAAAGACCCTTCCAACAAAATGGAATAATCCATCCCGCGCCCAATCATAAACACATCCTTCGCATTCAAAATACCCCTGGCGATATAATGGATCTCTTCCCTTCTGTCCAAAACCGCCTGCATAACCTCCGGAACCCGCATCAGCTCCGCCATAAAATCCCTGGCTTCCTCTTCCCCGAAAACGCCCCTCACATAGGCCATCCTCCCGGTCAGGAGATACAGCACCGCAAGCTGGGTCGTATAAGCCTTCGTACTGGCGACCGCAATTTCCGGCCCGGCATTGGTATAAATCACATAATCGCTTTCCCTCGCAATGGAAGCGCCCTTTACATTGACAATCGCCAGAGTCTTCGCACCGTTCCTCTTCGCATATTTTAACGCCTCCAGCGTATCTATCGTCTCACCGGACTGGGAAATGGCGATAACCAGTGTTTTTTCATCCACAAGCGAATCCGTATACATAAATTCGCTGGCCAGTTCCACGTCCATATGCATCTTCACAAAAGACTGCATCAGCGATTTGCCCACCAGCCCCGCATGCATTGCCGTCCCGCAGGCCACCACACAGATATGATCACATTCCGCCAGCAGGCTGTCCGGGATACCGTCCCCCTCCAAATCGGGCAGCCCATTCTTAATGCGCGGTTCTATCGTTTCCCGGATCACGTCCGGCTGCTCCATGATTTCTTTTTCCATATAAAAAGGATAACCGCCCTTGCTGCTGCGGTTCACGTCCCAGCTCACCGTCAGCCATTGGGGCTGCGCGGCCTCTCCCGACATGTCATACAGCTCTATGCCGTCTTTCCTCAAAGTCGCCACATGGAACTCAGGCAAAACAAAATACTCCTTCGAATACTGCCCCAATACCGTCACATCGGAAGCCATCATACACCCTTCCTCCGCCCTGGCAATCACAATAGGGCTCACATTCCTTACCGCAAAAATAACGTCCGGGATATCCCCAAACATAATCCCAAGGGCAAAAGTCCCTTTTAATTTCAGCACTGTCTTTCGGATCGCCGCATAAGGATCCCCATTGTAAAAATGGGCAAGCACTGCCGCCGCCACCTCACTGTCCGTCTGCGACTGCAGCTTATCCTCCAGCTTATACTGCCCGATCAGGCTTCTGTAATTTTCGATAATCCCATTGTGTATCACCGTGACATTCCCGAATTTATGCGGATGGGCGTTCGCATCGCTCACACCGCCATGGGTAGCCCACCTCGTATGCCCGATACCGCATGCGCCGTTAACCCCATCCCTATCACATAAGGAACGCAGATCCTTCACACGCCCCGCGCATTTGCGTATCCGCACACTGCCGTCCTCTCCGCACACTGCAATGCCTGCACTGTCATACCCCCTGTACTCCAGCACCTCCAGGGCATCCAGCATGATTTCCTCCGCTTCTTTCTTACCTGTATATCCAATAATCCCGCACATACCGTTTCCTCATCTTTCTAAATTTTTTCTATACTTCTTCCTATTTTATTCTTATGTTGCATTTGCGCTTATGTTCTGCCTATTCCTGTGTCTATACCTGTTCTTACATTTTGCTTCCGCCATAAATTCCAAACCCCTGCTAAACCGTATCCTGCAAAGTTTTATTGTCCCCCTATGGCCGCATGCTGCTCTGCGAAATCCGTCTCTTCCTATATCCACATTTTCAGGCTTCTGCATTTTTCTGCCAATGCCGCATTTTCTGATCCTTTCTGATGTTTGGATAACCCCTTTATTCTCATTTTGCTTTACCAGGCCTATTCAATACTAAGCCTATTCAGCGGCCTGCATCAAACTCTGAGAATATGGTGTTCTCAAAAGCAAAGAAAGAACCTCATCTCCGTTATACCGTCTTTGTTTTGCAGTCACCCGCATATTTGCCGGCATATCACGCATCGGAGCGCTACGGGAAGGCACCCGCCGAATTTTCGATAACCTTCCTCCTCGTCAACCTGCCACCCTCCGGCAGGTACATGGCGCTAGATGGGAAATGGTGTAGGAAACTGTTGGCTACAGATAGATCCTGCTTCGTGCATCTGAAACCCATACAATTCTATTCTGTTTTCAATGTGCAGTTTCTCCCGGCAGCATGCAAAACTGGCCGGATGCAGTACTAGCGCTACCTTCGGGCATTATAGCATACTATTGCAGGATTGGCAAGGTATCCGCGAAACGGTTCACTCCCCCCAAAGAATCATACTTTCCCTTTCCAACGTATTAAGAAACTATCCAAAAATAACTTGTGCAATTTACTTGTCTCTTTCTCCGACAGCATCAGTCAAAAATCAGGTACATAGTTAATATTCCCGCCCAATGGAAATATCACTGTTCACAGAGCAGTCATACGTCCGTTCCGGCGCAGCACAAATTCAAAATAAAGATTTATTGTTACAGACAGCTTATTATGCTATACTAATCCCAAACAGATGAAAGGCCGATATTCCAAAACTTTAGCCATACAAACCGGAAACCGCACAAAAGGAGCCGCTGCCATGCCAAGAACAATAGCCATCGGAAGACAGGATTTTGAAAAAATCCGGACAAACAACAACTTTTATATAGACAAAACCAATTTCATCAAAGAATGGTGGGAAGCAGACGACGACGTCACACTGATCACCCGCCCCAGGCGCTTCGGGAAAACCCTGAATATGAGCATGCTGGAACAATTTTTCTCCATAAAATATGCCGGGCGCGGCGATTTATTCGACGGCCTTTCCATCTGGCAGGAAGAGAAATACCGCAGCCTGCAGGGAACCTGGCCAGTCCTTTTTCTCAGCTTTGCAGACGTAAAAGAACGCACATTTGTGCAGGCAAGGAAAAAAATGTGCCGCATCATCAAAGAACTCTATAAACAGTATGCTTTCCTTCCGGAAAGCAATCTGCTGAGTGAAGACGAAAAAAAGGACTTCGCCCGGATATCCGCCGATATGGAAGACAGCGAAGCATCCCTGTCCATAAAAACGCTCTGCAGCTGCCTGCTGCGATATTACGGGAAAAGGGCAATTATCCTCCTGGACGAATACGATACCCCTATGCAGGAAGCCTTTGTAAACGGCTATTGGGAGGAAATGGTTTCCTTTACCAGAAGCCTGTTCAATTCCACCTTTAAAACAAATCCCTATCTGGAACGCGCCGTTATGACAGGAATCACAAGAGTAAGTAAGGAGTCCATTTTTTCGGATTTGAACAATTTAGAAGTTATCACAGCCACCGGAAAAAAATACGCCGATTGTTTCGGCTTTACAGAGAACGAAGTATTTACATCCCTGGAGGAATACGGAATGTCTGACCGGAAGCAGCAGGTAAAAGACTGGTATGACGGCTTTTCTTTCGGTGAGAGAAAGGATATTTATAACCCCTGGTCTATTATAAATCTTCTTGATAAAAAAAAGTTTGGCGCTTACTGGGTAAATTCCAGCGCAAACAGCCTTGTCGAAAAGCTGCTGCGGGAAGGATCCCCGAATATCAAAAAGTCTTTTGAAGATTTACTGAACGGCGGAACTCTCCGCATGGAAATTGACGAACAAATAGTTTATAACCAGCTATCCACCAAAAAGAACGCTGTCTGGAGCCTTCTGCTCGCCACCGGGTACCTGAAAGTAACCGACAGTGCCTTTGACGAAAGAACAGGCCGCACATATTACAGCCTGACACTGACAAATAAAGAAGTCCATATCATGTTCGAAAATATGATCCAGGACTGGTTTTCGGGAAATGATGCCTACAATGAATTTATCCGTGCCCTGCTGCTCGGTGATTTAAAGGCCATGAACACATACATGAATAAAATAACCTTGGAAATGTTCAGTTATTTCGACACCGGAAATAACCCCTCCTCCGGGGAACCGGAACGCTTTTACCACGGCTTTGTGCTGGGACTGATGGCGGAACTGGCGGACAGATACACCGTCACCTCTAACAGGGAAAGCGGATTCGGCCGGTATGATGTGATGCTTGAACCCATAGCGGCATCCTTTCCACAGCAAACGGATGCCGTAATACTGGAATTTAAAGTACAGGATGAAGATGAAAAAGAACTGTCAGATACCGTACAGGAAGCGCTGCGCCAGATCGAAGAAAAAAATTATCAGGCGAACCTGACGGCAAAAGGAATCCCGGAAAACCGCATCCGCAAATACGGCTTTGCTTTCCGTGGGAAGAAAGTGCTGATTGGAAGCCCATCCGGGAAATAAAAAAGGCAGCATTCCGGCTTCTTAGAGCCTGTATAAAATATGCTTTTCGCCAGATGCGCGCCACAGTTTGTTAGAGATTTGCCCTGAATGAGTGGCAAAGATCTCGCAAAATGGTGAACGGTTACACCGTGTAGTACTGCAAAACCGGGGACATAGCCCGCTATGCCCCCGGTTTTTACAGTACGCTCCCGAAAACTCATCCCGGCAAATTGTACCGGTTATCTTATACCGTATAGCTGTTCAAATACTTCTCCTGCTCCTCCGTCAGCACATCAATCTCCTTGCCTAAGAAGGAAAGCTTCCGCCTGGCCACGTCCATATCCACTTCCCTCGGCACGTCAATCAGTTTTTCCTTAAGCCCGCTGCCATGCTCCACCAGATACTTTGCGGAAAGCGCCTGGATTGCAAAACTCATATCCATAATCTCCGCCGGATGCCCGTCGCCCGCTGCCAGGTTCACCAGCCTGCCCTCTGCCAGCACAAAGATCCACTGCCCGCCAGGCAGCTTATACCCCATGATATTCTTCCTCTGCTCTCTGGTTTCCACCGCGATTTCACGCAGCCTTGCCATATCAATCTCACAGTCAAAATGGCCCGCATTACATAAAATAGCGCCGTCCTTCATAACTGCGAAGTCCTCTTCATCAATCACCTTATCGCAGCCGGTAACTGTCACAAAGAAATCCCCGACCTTAGCCGCCTCGTTCATCGGCATAACATCAAAGCCGTCCATCACAGCCTCAATTGCCTTGATCGGATCAATTTCCGTCACGATTACCCTTGCGCCAAGCCCTTTTGCACGCATCGCCGTCCCCTTGCCGCACCAGCCGTAACCAGCCACCACAACAATCTTCCCGGCCACTATCAGATTCGTCGTCCGGTTAATCCCATCCCATACGGACTGGCCTGTGCCATACCTGTTATCAAACAGATGCTTGCAGTCCGCATTGTTTACGCGCACCATAGGGAACTTCAATTCCCCCGCCCTGTTCATGGCCTCCAGGCGGATAATCCCCGTGGTTGTTTCTTCACAGCCGCCGATAATCGCAGGAATCAGCTCAGGCATCTGCGTGTGCACCATATTTACCAAATCGCCGCCGTCATCAATAATAATATTAGGGCCTGCCTCCAGCACGTGTCGGATATGCATCTCATATTCCTCCGGCGTACAATCATACCAGGCATGTACCTCCAGCCCGTCCTTCACAAGAGCCGCCGCCACATCATCCTGCGTGGAAAGCGGATTGGAACCTGTCACATACATTTCCGCGCCGCCCGCCTTGAGCACCTTGCACAGATAAGCCGTTTTTGCCTCCAAATGTACGGAAAGCGCTACTTTCTTCCCCGCAAAGGGCTTCGTCTGCGAAAACTCCTGCTCCAGGGTACGGAGCAAATCGCAGTTCCTTTTTACCCATTCAATTTTGCGTTCGCCGGATTCGGCTAAATTAATGTCCCTGATTTCACTGCCCATTTTTTCTTCCTCCAATAAAATTTTGAGATATATTCAGCCGAATTTTTATTATAGTGATGGTCGTCTGTCCTATCATCACTTTCGTTTTTCTTTCCTGTCGTCTGTATCTTTTGTCTGCCATTTAGGGACAGTTCCTTACTTCTTTTGTCCCTAATACTCCTTTTTATCAAGGCCCATGCGGGTAATGATCCCGTCAATCTTTTTATACACCAATTCCTCGTCCATCGTCAATACTTTTCGGTCTTCCATCACAATTTTTCCGTCGATAATCACTGTTTCCACTTCCGAGCCATTTGCAGAGTAGGATAGCCCTGCAACCAGGTTATTCCTGGGTGTCAAAGACGGAGTATTCAGATTGAGCACCGCCAAATCCGCCTTTTTCCCAACCTCAATAGAACCAATCTCCTGATCCAGCCCCAGCGCTTTCGCACCGTTGATCGTCGCAATCCGGAAACCTTCCCTCGCACTGACGCATTGAGGGGTCTTATTGACGCCTTTATGGATCAATGCCAGCAGGTTCAGTTCATGGAACATATTCAGGCTGTTATTGGATGCCGCCCCGTCTGTCCCGAGGCATACATTAATGCCCTTTTCCAGCATCTTGGCCACCGGCGCAAACCCATTGCCCAGCTTCATATTGCTGGCCGGGTTCGTCACCACGCTCACCTGTTTTTCTTTCAGTATATCCATATCTGCCTCTGTCACCTGCACACAGTGGGCGGCAACGGCCGGCACATCAAAAAGGCCGTTCTTCGCAGCCATTTCAATCGGCGTACAGCCATACTTTTCCCGGATCTGCTCTATTTCGCTGACGCTTTCCGACAAATGCACATGGATCCGCATTCCGTTTTTCTTTGCTTCCTCCGACACCACCCTCATAAACCCATCGTCACAGGTATAAGGCGCATGGGGGCCAAGCATAAACGTAAGCCTGTCGCAGTCCTTTGCCGCATCCCGCTCCTCGTAAGCCTGCCTAAGCCTCATCTGCCCCGCTTCGTCATTCCCGCTGCCAACCAGCCCTCTGCTGATCACAGCCCTCATGCCGGACTCCTTCACGGCTCGGGTTGTCTGATGGATATTCATCTGCATATCGTTGAAACAGGTCGTCCCGCTCTTTACCATTTCCAGGATGGCAAGGCATGCCCCCCAATACGTATCCTCATCCGTCATCTGCTGCTCAATCGGGTCAACCGTCCCAAACAGCCAGTCCATAAACGGCAAATCATCCGCTACATTCCTCATAAACGCCATATAAGAATGGGTATGGCAGTTTACCAGCCCCGGAATAACCAGCCGGTCCTTCCCCTCAATCACCTTATCCTCCCGGAACCCCTCCGGCCTGTCCCCTACCGCCGCTATCCGGTTTCCTTCTATATAAATGCTGGTCGCTCTTACCTCATCCTTTTCCTTCCCCGGAAGGATCGCCAGTACATCCTTTAACACAATTCCCATCCCGTCACCGTCCCTTTCCCTATTTCCTTACTGCCATATTTATACCTCAATCCAATCCCCAAATCCCGCTAAAGCCATATACGAAAGCTTTTGCCAAGCCGAAAGCGGAATTTCTAATGTCCTAAAGCCCCTCATTCGGGGCAAACCTCTCACAAACTGTGGCGCACATCTGGCAAAAAACAGACTTTAAACAGGCTCTCAGAAAATGGCAGCCACAAAGACTGCCATTCCCAACCCCTTTATACCTGCCGTAAGACCCGCACCAGGAACCGCCGAATCCGGGTTCCCAAAAACATCCTACAGATAGCTCTTCAAAACATCCGTTTTATCCGTCTTCTCCCAGGGCAGATCCAAATCATTCCGTCCAAAATGCCCGTAAGCCGATGTCTGCTTATAAATCGGCCGACGCAGATCCAGCATCTTGATAATCCCTGCCGGACGAAGGTCAAAATTCTCACGCACAATTTCCACCAGCTTCTCATCTTCCAGCCTACCTGTCCCAAAGGTATCTACCATAATGGAAGTCGGCTGCGCTACGCCGATCGCATAAGACAACTGAATCTCGCACTTATCCGCCAGGCCCGCCGCTACGATATTCTTCGCTACATACCTTGCCGCATAAGCTGCGGAACGATCTACCTTTGTGCAGTCCTTGCCGGAGAAAGCACCGCCGCCGTGACGTGCATATCCGCCGTAAGTATCCACAATAATCTTCCGCCCGGTCAGCCCTGCGTCCCCGTGAGGCCCGCCAATCACGAAACGTCCGGTCGGATTGATATAAAACCTTGTCTCACCGTCAATCAACTCTTTCGGAAGCACCGGATCGAACACATACTTCTTAATATCCTCATGAATCTGCTCCTGTGACACATCCTCATCATGCTGTGTGGATAATACGACAGCTTCCAGACGCAGCGGCTTGCCGTCCGCATCATATTCCACCGACACCTGGCTCTTACCGTCCGGCCTTAAATATTTCAAAGTCCCGTCCTTACGTACCTTTGTAAGCTGAAGCGCCAGCTTATGTGCCAGAGAGATAGAATACGGCATATACTCTTCCGTTTCATTGGTCGCATAACCGAACATCATCCCCTGGTCGCCCGCGCCGATCGCTTCTATTTCTGCATCCGTCATTTTATTTTCTTTTGCTTCCAAAGCCTTGTCCACGCCCATTGCGATATCCGAAGACTGCTCGTCAATTGCCACCATAACGGCACAGGTATTCCCGTCAAACCCGTACTCGGATTTCGTATACCCGATTTCCTTGATTGTTTCACGGGCAATTTTCGGAATATCCACGTATGCGCTCGTAGTAATCTCACCGGTTACAAGCACAAACCCCGTACAGGTCGCCACCTCACAGGCAACACGGCTCATAGGATCCTTTTCCATCAGTGCATCCAGCACCGCATCGGATATCGCATCGCAGACCTTGTCCGGATGCCCTTCTGTTACTGATTCCGAAGTAAATAGAAATTTCTCCATTCTTTTTTCCTCCTCTGCTTTTATTCTATAGTTTTGTGCAATCGAGTTGGGGATGCTTTTCCCCCTACTCGCCGCGCGGGGTGCGTGCAGCAAAGCTGCTAATTTCCTTACGCACCCCTGTGCAATCGAGTAGGGAAGAGCCATCTTCCCCTACTCGCGCGCCGGGCACCCGTCAGCTCTTGCTGACATTCTCCTTTGGGTGCCCGTGTGCATAAAAAAAGTCCGCTTAACTCATAAGCGGATCCGATAATCAAATCCTCTTATTGTTCGATTGCTTTACTCGCTCAGGTAGGCACCTTCCATATCAGGGGTTGCCGTGGCTTCATTGGTCCTATGTACCTCCACCACTCTGAATAAGAGATTCTATAACAATATTGAATTTTCATATCTGCAATTACCATACACCATGAAATCAAATTTGTCAACAAGAAATATATTCTAGCCCGCACAAGAAATATATTCTAGCCCGCTCTATTCAGTTGACAACACCCCCGAAAACTTCTATAATTTGTTTTGGAATCTTATATAATATTAATTTTATGTAAAACCCAAATTCCCATGTCCACAACAGGCAATTTGGTTTTGGAGGATGTTATGAAAAGAGTAAGCACATCTGCTCTGTTGCCAGGTATGGTTACTGCAGAAGAAGTTTTTAACTACAAAGGCCATCTGATTCTTCCCAAAGGCCATGTTTTAACCGAGGAATCTATTGAAAAACTGGAATTTTACTCCGTCATCAATGTCAGGGTTGAAGAGAAGGAAAAAGGTGATGCGGAAGAACCTGAAGGAATCGCTGCACCGGAAATTGATTTTGACGAAATAGATGCCACCCTTCTTAGCCGTGACTGGAAAAACACGGAAAATGAAATGGAACCGGAATCCGGCGCAGAGCCGCCCGCGGAACCCGAAGACATACAGCCGGACGCTGAACCTGCACTAGAAGTAACGCCAGTCCCCCAGCCTGCACCCATGGAAAAGGACTCCTATTCAGAGCGCCTGCGGCAGACGGAAGAATTTCTGGCTTTCGAAAAAGATTTCCGCCAGGCAACCGATTCCTTTAAAGAAACCATGAGCGAAGTGATCGAGAATGTAGAAAATCTGAATGTGGATGATCTTATTTCCAGCACTCTCTCCCTCTTAACCACAGACAATAAGCATGTCGGTGTGTTCGATATGCTCCACAGCATGCGCCAGATGGACGACAACACCTACGTGCACTGCATGAATGTGAGCTTAATGTGCAACGTCCTTGCCCGTTGGCTGAAAATGGACGAAGAAAATATCAAAACAGCCACTGTAAGCGGCCTGCTGCACGACATCGGCAAACTCAAAATACCGGAAAAAATCATCAAAAAACCCGGACGTCTCACTGAATGGGAACTCAGTGTCGCCCGTACCCATCCCCGGGAAGGTTACAATATTCTTATGGCCGCCCCGGTCGACGATCATGTAAAAAATGCCGCCCTTATGCACCATGAACGCTGTGACGGCTCCGGTTATCCGCTCAAACTGACCTCGGCACAGATAGATCCCTTTGCCAAAATCGTAGCCATCGCGGATGTATATGATGCCATGACATCCACCAGAGCATACCATGCACCCTGCTCGCCCTTTGCGGCGATTGCCGCTTTTGAGAAAGAGGGTTTCCAGAAGTATGATCCGGAATTTATACTTACCTTTTTGAAAAATATCGTCAATACCTACATACTTCACCGCGTACGCCTTACCAACGGCGAAGAGGGCGACATCGTATATATTAACCCTGACAAACTTTCCAAACCCACTGTCCGGGTCGGAAACAAATATATTGACCTTTCCAAAGAACCGCATCTTTATATTGATGCCCTGATCTGACAGGATCTGCAACCGATACAGCCCCAGGATTCTCCTGTCTTCCCCCGGGCTGCACACGGTGCAACCGCTTCACCCTTTTTCAGGGGGATTATATTTCTACCGTTCCTTACGCCAGGATATGTGTTGCAGCCTGGCGTAAAAATATCCTTACACGTCCCGGAAATCCGGTATCAAAAAAGAACAGCCATAATTGTGAAACCCACACAACCCATTATAGCTGCTTTTTGATGTTCTAGAGCATATCTAAAATCCATTCCCGCAATCTGCCGCGGTGCAACCGCTTCACTACTTTGCCCCGATACTTCGTGCCAACCCCTTACACGCCGGCTGTCACCCGACTTTCAGCTTGAACTTCTGCAATTCCCTCTCTGTATTGACTTTATCAATCTGCGCTCCCAGATTCTGCAGTTTCAGATGGAAATCCTCATAGCCGCGCTCGATAAACCGGATATCATCCACCACCGTAATCCCCTCAGCGGAAAGCCCTGCAATCACAAGCGCCGCCCCTGCCCGCAAATCGGGCGCGGTAATGCCTGCCCCTGTATAACGCTGTACACCGTCAATAATGGCAGTATTGCCCTCCACTTTGATGCTCGCGCCCATCCTGGTCAGTTCATCCACATATTTAAACCGATTTTCAAATATACTCTCGGTGACAATACTCGTTCCCGACGACAGCCCAAGCGCCACCACAATCTGCGGCTGCATATCGGTCGGGAACCCCGGATAGGGCAATGTCTTTACGTGGGTATGGCCAAGCGGCTTAGCCGCCACCACACGGACCGCATCATCCGACTCCTCGATCTCGCATCCGATTTCCAGCAGTTTTGCACTGATCGACTCCAGATGCTTCGGGATCACGTTTTTCACGGTCACATCCCCCTTTGTCACCGCCGCCGCAAACATAAACGTACCGGCCTCTATCTGATCCGGGATAATCGTGTATTCACTCCCATGAAGTTTTTGTACACCTTTTATGCGGATTACATCCGTACCTGCCCCCTTGATATCCGCACCCATACTGTTCAGAAAATTCGCCAAATCTACCACATGCGGTTCCTTTGCCGCATTTTCTATCGTAGTTTTCCCTGTCGCCATAGCCGCCGCCATCATGACGTTGATCGTGGCGCCTACCGAAACCACATCCAGGTAAATATGGTTCCCTTTCAGTTCTTCCGTTTCCGTTATGATTAACCCATGTTCAATCCTGACACTCGCCCCCAAAGCCCGGAACCCTTTGATATGCTGGTCAATAGGCCGCAGGCCAATGTTGCAGCCGCCCGGCAGGGACACCTCCGCTTTCCTGTACTTCCCCAACAGAGCCCCCAGCAGATAATAAGAAGCCCTGATTTTCTTAATGTAATCGTCCTCTATCGTAAGATTGTGTATATGGGAGGCATTTATCTTCATCGTATGCCTGTCAATACGGTTTACAATAACTCCGATGCTCTCCATTGCCTGAATCAGTACATTCGTGTCCCGGACATCCGGCACGTTTTCTATTAATACGGTTTCATCCGTCATCGTCGCGGCAGCAAGAACAGCAAGCGCTGCATTTTTTGCCCCGCCGATCTCCACTTCCCCCACCAACGGATTTCCACCTTTGATCGCATATTGTTCCATGGTGTACCCTCGATTTATTTTCCAATATGGCATCCTCATACTCACCGGATACCAATTCTATTTAAATTCAGCCCTTGCAGGGCCAAAGCATATAATCAACCCATCTTTTTGATTATACCATAAAATTCCTGTTTGTAAATGACACATTTTCAAAGCATATTAGAAAATGTCCCCTGCATTGCCGCCCGTAAAATTCAGATGCGGCTAATTTAAATATTTTAACGGGTTTACCTGCGAACCGTTAATCAATATTTCAAAATGGATATGCGGCCCCGTGCTGACTCCCGTGTTGCCGCTGAGCGCTATCTTCTGCCCCTGCGACACTGTCTGCCCCTGCGATACAAGTACCTTGCTCAGATGTCCGTATCTGGTCTGCCTGCCGTCCGCATGGTTGATATATACCACATAACCATAACCGCTGCCCCAGCCTGCTTTAGACACGGTCCCGGCCGAAGACGCCATGACTGCCGTCCCTACCGGCGTCGCCCAGTCTATCCCTTTGTGGTAGGTGCTGGCCCCTCTTGTCGGCCTGCTCCTTCTTCCGAAATTTGAGGTCAGCCTCCCCCCTGAAATCGGCTTGATATAGGTAGGCGGGATCTTCGTCCCCCGCTCCACAATCTTCGGAACCGCTTCATAGGTAACTTCCTCCTTCAATATTTCCCTTCCGGTCTCCGCGCGGTCACGGTAAGAAACTTCCGCCACTACCTTTCTGTGCCCCGCCGAAGGCTCCTGCAGCGTTTTTGTTTCCGTTGTGTACCAGTTATCATTGTCCACATAGATTATTTCCGCCTCATAATCCTCTTCGTAGTACAGAGTTTCCTTACGCTCCACAGACAATTCGGGTTCCGGTACTGTCACAATGATCTCATCGCCGACACGGATCATGGAATTCTCATTTTCAATCCCCTCGTTCATCGCTACCAGTTTTTCTACCGTCAGCCCGTTTTCCAAAGCTATCTTGGACAGGCTGTCCCCGGCCACCACCTCATAAATCTGGTTTTTCTCCTGATCCTTTGTCACTTCCTGAATGGCATCTTCCAGGGAAGTCAGCTCCTCTTCCGCCAGATAAGATTCCACCACTTCTATCTCATCCCCGAACTCCAGCGAAACCAGTCCAAGTTCATAGTCGGAAAACTCCTTTTCCTTCGCCGGCTCTACGGCATCGAACATTTCATCCAGTGTGGCATATATCCCCACCGGCGCAAAAACATCATACTCCCCCTCCTCTGCTTCCTTCTCCTTCCTGGACAAAATATTGGTGGTAAGCACATTCAGCTCCCTGGTATGATCCATCACCAACTCTACATCATATGCATCCTCCTCGTCATATTTGTCTATGGAAGAGTGGAGAAGTTCCAGAACCTCATCTTTGCTGGACAGATTTACCGTGTACTCATTGATCTTTACCGTATACGAACGGTGGAGCGTATGTTTCACGTTCTCCTGCAGCACCCTCACCATACGTCCCGTCACATCCTCTTCGTCATCGATATGTCCCCAGAGTACTTCCCTGCCCTCCAGTTCCATATCACTGTCAATAAGCACCAGTTCCTCTCCGTCGCCAGCCATAATCCTGCGTGCCTGCTTAAGGCATTCCTCCGCGGTTTCCCGCTTCCCGACTTCGCCTACGGCCTCTCCATTCAATATCACCGTAAACATATTATTCCCGGTACTTTCTATTTTAATATAACCCGGCATAAACAATATGCTGGTAATTACTGCTAAAACTGCAACTTTAATCCTTTTTATCCTTGCCCTCTTATAATATCTGGTTAATCTTATCATATCCTTATCTCAATCCATTTTCCTGTTTCCATTATTCCATTTTTCCGCTTGTCCCAAAAACCGGCAGACAACTGCCCGTCTTCCGCTTCCTGTGAGAAAATCATAATATAGCTATTCTAGCAGTATTTATTTTACTTGTAAAGAAAATGTTAAAAGTGGTAAAATGTTCCGTAATTGAACCAATGTCATTAACTTAAGCTTCCCATGGCGCTACAGACCATATATTTCATCTGGACGCGCATAAAAGTTACAGAAAGGAGTCAAAATGCATCCAGGCCAAATTATTTTCCACATTGATGTAAACTCCGCCTTTTTAAGTTGGAGCGCCCTGAAAAACCTGCAAAACGGTTCCGAAACAGATCTGCGTGAAATCCCTTCCATAATCGGCGGAGATATGGAAAAAAGACACGGGGTCGTATTGGCGAAATCGATTCCGGCAAAAAAATACCATATAGCCACCGGTGAACCGATTGTCCAGGCATTACGGAAATGTCCGCATCTTGTCATGGAATCGCCGGATCATGCACTTTACCACCGTCGTTCCAGGGAATTAATGGGCTTTCTGTCTGATTTCTGCCCGGATATCGAGCAGGTCAGTGTCGATGAATGCTATATGGATTACACTTCCGTCGCCGCCGGATATGGCGATCCTGCAGCAGCCGCGGCCAAATTAAAGGACAGTGTCTTCGAAAAATTCGGCTATACGGTAAATATCGGGATTTCAGACAGGAAAGTATTAGCCAAAATGGCCTCCGATTTTAAGAAGCCCAACCTTGTCCACACGCTTTTCCACGATGAAATACAGGAAAAAATGTGGCCCTTGCCCGTTTCTTCCCTGTATATGTGCGGCCGTTCCAGTGTAGATGCGCTGCGGAAGCTGGAAATCCTTACCATAGGCGATCTGGCCCGTTCCCGGAAGGATATCCTGGCCTCCCATCTGAAATCCCACGGAATTACACTGTGGGAATACGCCAACGGCATAGATGCTTCCAGAGTGATCACGGAACCCTCCGATGCCAAAGGGATCGGCAATTCCGTCACACTGTCCGAAGACGCCTGTACGAGAGAGGATGCCTGCCGGACACTTCTCAGACTGGCTGAAAGTGTAGCCGCCAGGCTGCGTGGTTCCGGGCAGTCGGCCGGGCTGGTCAGCACGGAAATCAAATACAACACTTTCCGTTGTGTATCCCATCAGGCCACACTTCCGACACCGGCATGCACCACAAATACCATATACGAAACGGCATGCCGGTTATTCGATGAACTATGGGACGGTACTCCGATAAGGCTTCTGGGCATCCGCACCTCAAAGCTGATCTCAAAAGAAGAACCCGTACAGCTAAGCCTTTTTGACCTGAATACCCATCATGATCCGGAAACATCTGCAAAAAAAATCCAGCCTTCCGCCGAAAAACAGCAGAAGCTGGACTATGCCCTTGACTCCATACGGAAAAAATACGGCGCGGATTCCATCGTCCGCGGCAGCCTTCTTGGGGCAAAGGAAGACAAATAACCTTTCACTTCTTCCTGACACTATATCCGAAAGTCCCCAGTTCCCTGCCCAGTGCCATATAAGAACCATGGGAATAAACAATCGGTTTTGCCTGTTCCAGATGGAACCTTTTTTTCCCATCCATGTACTTCCCGTCCGCATGGACTGCCGCCACTTTTGCTATAAACATATCGTGTGTCCCCAGAGCCTTCACATCCTCCACCACACACTCAATATTCACAGGGCTTTCCTTTACCATCGGCGCTTTCACCACTTTAGCCCGTATCGGGGTAAGCCCTGTTTCCTCAAATTTATCCACATCCCTGCCGCTGACCACACCGCAGTAATCCGTGGCAAATGCCAATTCCTCCGTCGTCAGGTTAATGACAAATTCCCCTGTTTCCTTTATCATCCCGTAAGAATAACGCTCCGGCCTGACAGATATGGACACCATGGGCGGATCGCTGCATACCGTGCCCGCCCATGCCACTGTAAATATATTTTGTCTGCCGGCCGGATCCGCCACGCTCACTAACACCGCCGGCAGTGGATACAGCATATTCCCTGGTTTCCAGTCCAACTTTCCCATATACCGTTAACCATCCTTTTCCTCAGACCAACTGAATAATCATCAATATCAGGTTTCCTACCGCCGCCGCCAGCGTAGCCGCCCCAAGTATCACCATCTTCTTATTTCTGGCGTCCGCCTGCCGTTTCCCTTCCGCCAGAGCCTGTGCCTGCTTTTCCGACTCTTCCACTACAACGGCCTGCACATTCCGGTATACTTTTACATTTTCCTTATGCACAAAATCATCGGCCTGCCGGAAAAGCTCTTCCGTCTTCTGCTGATCCCCTGCCATTATCTCTTTCAGTTCCTCCAGAAGGATACGCATGTCCTCTTCCTGTTCTTTCAACTGCCTCCTGACTTCCCCGCCATTGTCCTTCATTTCCTGCACTAATTCCTGCACCGTCCTGCTGCTGCCTCCCATCTCCTGCAGCAATTCCTGTACCTTACTGTCATTCTCCTTCATCTCCTGCAGCAATTCATGGATCTCCCTGTTATTGCCCATTTCCTGCAGAAGCTCCTGCACTTCCCGGCTGTTCCCGCGCACCTCCTGCAGCAGCTCCTGCATTTCGCTGCCGCTTCCCTTTACGCCATTCATCAATTCCTGAAGCCCGCCGCGCTCCTCCTTCCATTCCTGCAGCATTTCCTGTATTCCGCCGCTGGTCCCTTTTACTTCCTGCAGAAGCCCGTGTATTTCACTGCCATTCCTCTTCTGGATCTCCAACAGCTCCTGTACATCCCCTTCTTTCTCCCTGAGCTCGTCCAGCAGCTCCTGCATCTCTGCGCCGTTTACCGCCGCACCATGCGGATCCTCTTTCGCCGTCTCCTGCATTTTGCGTATTTTCAGGATACCTTCCTCCGTAAGGCTCTGTATATACAGAGTACTCTTTTCCAAAAGCTTCCCTAATTGCGTAGCGCTTTTCTCCAGCGAACCCTTGATCTGCCTGTTACTGTCCTCCAGAAGTTCCTTCAATTTCTGCTCGTTTTCCGCATTCTTTAAGTTCAGCTTCCGCATCTCTTTCATACAGGCGTCATATTCTGCCACCTGCGACTCCAGCCTTTCCAACTGCGCCGCATCTGCCGCCGCATTCGCCCGGATTGCCTCCTGCGCACCTAATTTCTGCGCGATTTTATCCATAAAATTATCCATTTCCATTCCTCCAAATAAATTTTTGCCATCCCGGATACCTCTTGCCTCTTTATATACCGCTGCTTAACGCCTCCGGATGGGTTTCTTCCCTTTACTTTATTTCCTGTCTTATTTCTTTATCCGGCTTCTTTATCCTATTGCTTTATCTTATCATTTTTTTCCCCTGTTTACAACAACTTTACCGCCGATTATCATTCAGTGCCGATGTCATCAACGTTACGGTCTAAAACCTGTGGAACCAATGTATTTAACGCCCCATTGTGCATTTTGCCTTATTTTTCCTGTACACACGCTTCCCTTTTATATATATTAACGATATTTTTACATGGTGTTCATTCTTTATTCACAAATGCTTGCTATACTAAAACCATGGAAATTGAAAGACAGTTGATTGTTTTTCATTACACATTAGATAAATTTTTTCATAATAGCCCGGGCGCCGAAAGGTGTCTGGGCACTCCTCGTTTTATCGTTTTCTTTTTACAAAAATAAAGCAGGAAAAAGCCTTTCGCCTGTTCTCGCGACGGGCACCCGCCAGTTCCCTCTGGCATATTCCTTCCGCATGCCCGTGTGCATTTAAAAGCGCGGCCTGCCAATTCCGCAGACCGCGCTTTTAAATCCTTTTCTCCATAAACAGGCTGTCCCATGCCCTCTTTCCTTACTGCCTGCACTGTATCTGATGGACAAGCTGCACCTGTTCATTCAGAGACAACATCCTGTCATCAAGCTCCGAAACTATTTTGGCACATTCTACGAGTTCATCCCTGATATGATCCGGCGCATTACCCTCAAACTTATAATGGATCTTATGCTCCAGGCTTGCCCAGAAATCCATCGCAACCGTTCTGATCTGTATCTCTACCTTCGTATCCACAATCCGGTCAGACAGGTATACCGGGACTGTCACTAACATATGATAACTCTTATATCCGCTCGCTTTCGGTTTTACAATATAATCCTTTACCGAAATCACCCGGATATCCTTCTGATTACTTATCATATCGGCAATCTCATAAATATCTGAAGTAAAAGAACAAATAACCCGGATGCCCGCGATATCATTAACATATTTTATCATATTCTCAATTGTAGACTCATAGCCATGCCGTTTTAATTTCTTTACAATACTTTCCGCTGTTTTAATCCTTGATTTAATATGCTCGATGGGATTGTACCTATGTACATGCTGGAACTCATCATTTAAAATTTCCAATTTCGTCGATATCTGTTTCAACGCTGAGTTATAAATCAGTATGACTTCTTTCCAATTATCCACATCGCTGTCACGTTCCATTCTCAGTTCCATTCTCTCCGCCTCGCTGACGCCTCATACTTTCCCGTACCGCTTCGCAGTACAACACGCTGCCCGTGCCAAACATTGAATCCTCTGAAAATATTCAATATTATGTTAACCGGGAAATAACCAATACATTGATAGTCCTAATACGTTTATTATATCATATTTTTTTACAAATGTGCATATTTCACAATTTTTTTATTATTTTTTAATTATCCTTGTATATTTATCAATACAAATAATCATTTTTGCCGTTTTTTTCCTGTCGTTAAAATATCCCCCTGCATTCTCCCTGCCCTTTTGGGTTTTATATTTCAAAATTGCATAAATATACACGCAAAACTGTTGAAAAAAAGAATGCGGCAGCACACCTTATATATATATGCGCCTTCGCAGAAAATATGATATAATATTGCAGCGGAAAGTCATTTTCCTGTAAACGGCAGTCTGATTAAAGAAAGGAAAATATTATGTTTCGTTTATGGGCCAAAATATTCACAAACAATCATTTAGTAAAAGACACTGTGATCTGTGATAACAGCGAAGACACCAGAACCCACAAAATCTTCCGGGCTTTGGATGAAATCATATACCAATTCGATCTCGGAAAACCGATCTGGCTGGACTCAACCATCGCTGAATTTAAAAAACATGACAAAGCCAGATTTACTCAGGACAACTTTATAGAAAGTATAGATTTTGATTACCTGGAAATCCATGTAATTGAAGAGGATTGAATGGTATCCCTGCAGAAAAGGTATTTTTCGATATCTGTATATTTTGATTGACATCTCTCATAATAAATGGTAGTATCAGAATATATCAAACATAGTTTTTAATACTACATGTCAGAGTTTTAGACTTTATGTCAAATTGGGAGGTATCAATTATGCAAATAACAATCCGTGAACCGGGAAGCGCGCTTACTCATTTTATAGGCATGATGATGGCTGTATTTGCCGCCGTGCCGCTGTTAATTAAGTCCGCCTCTGCACCGGATACCCATTGCCTTGCCGCCATGGCCGTGTTTATGATAAGTATGGTACTGCTCTATGCAGCCAGCGCCACCTACCATTCCTTATCTGTATCCGAAAAAATAATAAAAGTTTTCCGCAAAATTGACCATATGATGATTTTCGTCCTGATTGCCGGTTCCTATACCCCTGTATGCCTGATCGTGCTGGGCGGTAAATTGGGCTATACGCTGCTTGCCGTCGTATGGGGCATCGCCATCCTTGGGATAGGTATTAAGACCCTTTGGATTACCTGCCCGAAATGGTTTTCTTCCGTCCTGTATATCGCCATGGGATGGGTATGCATCGGCGTCTTCGGGCCCTTGTGGAGCATTCTTCCGCATGCCGCTTTTCTCTGGCTTCTGGCAGGCGGGATTATTTATACTATCGGGGGAATCATCTATGCCCTGAAGCTCCCTCTTTTTAACTCAAAACATGAATATTTCGGTTCCCATGAAATATTCCACCTCTTTGTTATGGGCGGCAGCATATGCCATTTCATCTTCATGTATCTGTATGTGGCCTGATTATTCATTTATGCAAAAAATACTCCTGTTATTATTGCCTTTCCCCGACGCAATAAATAACAGGAGTATTTTTTACCTTTCAGCTCTTAATCCTCATACCCATTCGGATTATTGCTCTGCCATCTCCAGGAATCCTCGCACATCTCCCTGATTCCATATTGGGCTTCCCAACCCAGTTCTTCCTTTGCCTTCTTCGCATCCGAATAGCAGGTGGCAATATCACCCGGCCGTCTGTCTTTGATAACATAAGGAATTTTAACCCCGGTAGCCGCCTCAAAGTTCTTCACAATATCGAGGACACTGTATCCGGTTCCCGTACCAAGATTGTAAATGCACAAACCTGCCTTTTCCTCAATCTTCTTAAGCGCCTTCACATGGCCAACCGCCAAATCCACCACATGGATATAATCCCTTACCCCGGTTCCGTCCGGCGTATCATAATCATTGCCGAACACGCCCAGTTCCTTCAGCTTCCCTACTGCGACCTGTGTAATATAGGGCATCAAATTATTCGGTATTCCGTTTGGATTTTCACCGATTGTACCGCTCTTATGCGCCCCGATCGGGTTAAAGTAACGAAGCAGGATAACATTCCACTCCGGATCCGCCTTCTGCATATCCATCAAAATCTGTTCCAGCATAGATTTTGTCCAGCCGTAGGGATTCGTACACTGTCCTTTCGGGCACTCCTCCGTAATCGGAATAACCGCCGGATCCCCGTATACTGTCGCCGAGGAAGAAAAGATAATATTCTTTACCCCATGCTTTCTCATCACATCAACGAGGGTAAGAGTACCCGCGATGTTATTTTCATAGTATTCCCACGGCTTTGCCACCGATTCGCCCACGGCTTTCAGCCCTGCAAAATGGATACAACTGTCAATCTTCTCTTTCTCAAAAATCTCCTCCATTGCAGCTCTGTCCAAAATATCCGCCTTATAAAAAGGCACCTTTTTCCCTGTAATCGCCTCTACCCGTTGTAATGATTTCTCGCTGGAATTGCTCAGATTATCCGCCACCACTACGTCATATCCGGCGTTCTGTAATTCCACCACCGTATGGCTGCCAATATATCCGGCTCCGCCTGTGACTAAAATTGCCATTTCCCTTCCTCCTTCCCAGTTTCCCACTCACCCCTCCAGTACCGGAAAATACCTGTTTCCATCGCATGGCCGGTTATTTTCCTTCCCACTGTACCGGGTAAATGCCGTTTCGGTTTCCCATTTACTATGATATCAGATTTTTCTCTTCTGTAATTCTAAGTTTACTCCCAGACCGGATTATTTCAATATGATAATGTTGCTAATGGCTGTCAAAATGTTAAACGCTCCTGCCTACAGTTCAATCCCGTTCAGCCGGCACAGTTCCCTGGCAGATTCCACGGAATCTACACCCGTCGGATTCTTAATCGGGGCAAACTCCCGGCTGCGCTCCACCTCATAAGGCAGACAATTATCCACCTGATGGATCATATCCAGCACCAGCGTTTCGTATTTGTATCCGTTCGGCTTATCCGGCTCAACGTAGTTTCCGTCTTCATCCAAATACGGAATCTGCTTCTCCACAATATGCAGCGGCAACTGCCCGTCCACAATTTTCTCCAAAACGCTCTCCTTAAACAAATAATTGAGGATAACGCCGAAATTATATGCCGGTTCCCCGTCTTCGTTTTTCGCTTCCTTCATCTCATCCGTCAGCTCATAATATTCCACAATGGACGGCCTGCCGTCTTCCAGGCAAAGCGCGCCCACTCCCTCATCCGGGGAAGCCTTCTTCACTACCTTCGCCCCTGCCACACAGCCATTCTCAATCGTCGCCCCGACAAAGCAGGGATCCGCGATGCGCTGCAGCACATTGTCCACGGCAAAGACATTGAGCCACTCGATCCCCGCTTTTCTGATCATCCCCAAAAGCCCTTTCTTGTTCATAGTAGAAAACCACCCGCCATTTCCGTTCGGTGATGTGGCTATCTTCCCTTTCTCTTCCATATAAACCTTCCCGTCATAATCGGAAGCCGGAACCATATCCTGAATAAAGAAATGGACATATTCCTTCTTATAACCGAAATAATCCATTTCCTCAAAAAAGGACACTGTCATCTCATTATTCTTGTCACTGGTCATAACGAACAAATGAATCCATGCATCCGCCTGGTGCACCACCTCCATCATATTTTCTATCAGCCGCTGAAAAATATACACTTCTTTCGTTATGCCGATATCGTACATCCCTTTCGGTTCGTCAGAGCCAAGCCTTGTTCCCATCCCCCCCGCCAGGAGGACTGCCGCTACTTTTCCCTGTTTAATCGCTTCCAGTCCGATTTCCGTGTACTGGATCCTGTTTTTTTCTATCTGATCAAGCTGCATAGCCGCTAAAGGCGTAATTTTCCCCTTTTTGTTTGTGGTATTGTCCCTGCAATATTTCAGGTTCCCGAAATCCGTATCCTCTATCTGATCCAAAAGAGCCTGCTGCTGTCCCTCCGTTAACTCCCCATAATATTTCAGCACATGTAGCTGCCCATACTTCTCCAATTTCTCATATGCCCTTTTATAATCCATTTTTTCCTCCTATTCCAGTACCGCATCCCCCTTCCAGCACCCACTTCCGGCAGGAGAATATCTGTCCTTAATGCATGGCC